>JBQCFI010000066.1:0-7184 GCA_051959325.1 Ginsengibacter sp.
GGGATTAATCTTGCGTTATTAAACTATTATTTCCGCAGTAAAGAAAAATTGTTTCACGAGGTGATGTCAGAAAAAATACAACAGTTTTTTGGCGTTCTTTTTCCAATTATAAATGACTCTTCTACCAAACTGGAAACAAAAATCGATTTAATTGTTGCTAATTATATTGATCTGCTTTCTCAAAATTCGGACTTACCGCTATTTGTTCTGAACGAAATGAAAGGTAAGCCGGGCCAGATAAACAAAACATTACCGATAGAAAAGATTACAAAAAATGTAAGTCTTGTTCAACAATTACAGGGGCGAAGGCCGGATATAAATCCTGTTCATTTTTTGATGAATATCTTGGGAATGACTGTCTTTCCGTTTATCGCGAGGCCGGCTTTCGGTGCTATTGGTATTTTAAATAAAAATGATTTTCAAACGGTGATTGAAGAACGCAGAAAGTTAATTCCTGTTTGGATAAAAGCTGCATTAAAAGCAAAATAAATTTTTATTCTTTTAATTAATAAAACGGTTAAAAAAATGAATTGCTCTTTAAAAAAAATTGTTCTTGCTTTCATTCTTATAACAAGCTCATTGTTGCTCAATGCACAATCTAATTTTATTTCGTTAGATTCCTGTTATGTGTGGACAAAGAACAATTATCCGTTGGTAAAGCAATATGAATTAATTGCGAAAAGCAATGAATACACCCTTGAAAATATTTCAAAAGGTTATTTACCGCAAATAAATATTAACGGTCAGGCAACGTACCAATCTGATGTAACGCAGCTGCCCAAAGGGATTCCGGGTGTAAAAGTGTTGAGCAAAGACCAATATAAAATATATGCAGAAGCGAACCAGGTAATTTTTGATGGCGGAGTTATAAGAGAAGAAAAAAAATTGCAGGAAGCAAATTCTATCGTTGCGGCGCAACAATTAGAAGTAGAATTATACAAGTTAAGAGACCGTGTGAATCAATTGTACTTTGGCATTTTACTCGTTAATGAACAATTGAAACAAATTGCTTTAACACAGAACGATATTCAGCTTGGCCTTAATAAAATAAACGCTCAAATAGCCAATGGCACTGCATTAAGAAGCAATGCCGATGTGCTGAAAGCAGAATTGCTGAAATCGGAACAACAAAAAACAGAATTACAGGCTAACCGCAAGGCATTTATGGATATGCTTGGTTTGTTCATTAAACGGGATTTGAATGAAAACACTGTTTTTGCAAAACCACCATATATTATTTTGTCAAACGAAATCAGGCGCCCGGAATTATTGATGTATGATTATCAGAATAAAATTTTTGACGCACAGAATAATTTGCTGACGGCAAAAAATAATCCGAAGCTCAGTTTTTTTGTCCAGGGTGGTTATGGCCGTCCTGCGTTTAATATTTTGAGTAACAGTTTTGACCCATTTTATATCGGTGGCCTTAGGCTCACTTTTCCCATATCAGGTTTTTATACAATCAGGAATGAAAGAGAATTAATACGCGTGAACCGGGAAACTATGGATGTTCAAAGGAACACCTTTTTATTCAACACGCGATTAACATTAAAACAGCAAACTGCCGACATTAGTAAGTTTCAGAACTTTTTAAAAACCGATGATGAAATTATATCGCTCAGAACAAATGTGAAAAAAGCGGCACTGGCGCAGTTGGAAAACGGAGTAATAAATTCAAGCGATTACCTGCGCGAAGTAAATGCAGAAGATGGTGCAAGACAAAACAAAATATTGCACGAAATTCAATTATTGATGGCTGAATATAGCGAGCGAAATACGACTGGAGAATGAAAAATTCGCAGGAGAAAGCACTTAATATTATCAATGGAAAAAAATAAAAAATGAATAGACGTACTTCCAACTTCACTTTATTTTTGGCGATTATTTTTAGCCAATTCTCCATTTTATTTTCTTCTTGTAAGGATAATAAAAATAATTATGACGCGTCCGGCACATTTGAAGCAACGGAAACGATTGTGCCCGCGGAAGCTAATGGCGTTATCGAGGCATTTAATATTAATGAAGGCCAAAAATTGGATTCAGGAATGCTGATTGGTTATATAGATACAACGCAATTGTATTTGAAGAAAAAACAACTGGAAGCGCAGGTGAAAGCAATGGGCTACAAACTTCCCGATATTTCTGCGCAGACGGCACAGTTTAAACAACAAGCTGCAGTTACCCAAAGCGATTTAAATTATCTTCTTAATGAAAAAAAACGGACAGAAAACTTAGTAAAAGCTGATGCGGCAACACAAAAGCAATTAGACGATATCAATGCAAAAATTGCCACAGCAAAAGAACAAATAAAGGCGATTTATAAACAGGGCGCGGCACAGGTATCGGCGTTAAGCACGCAACGGTCAAGTATTTCAGCAGATGTGCGGCCGCTGTATTTTCAGATAGCGCAATTAAATGACCAATTAGAAAAATCAAAAATTATCAACCCGGTAACAGGAACAGTTCTTACAAACTTTGCAGAAGAAAATGAAATGGCAACCATTGGTAAACCTCTTTATTCTATTGCAGATTTAGCCACCATCATTTTAAGGGCATATATTACCGGTAATCAATTCGGCGCTATCAAGCTACGACAAAAAGTGAAAGTGATAGTCGATGACACAGCGGGTAAATCAAAAGATTATGAGGGCGTGATAGAATGGATTAGTGATAAAGCCGAGTTTACACCAAAAACGATTCAGACAAAAGATGAGCGTGCCAATCTTGTTTATGCAATTAAAATAAGGGTAAAAAATGATGGTTATTTGAAGATTGGAATGTATGGAGAAGTGGCATTTAATTGACAATGGACAATTCAAAATCAAAATAAATACGAAAATGGAAAATGTAATTTCAAAGAAATCATTTGCTTTTGCTATACGGATTAAAGCATCGCCTAAAAAATAGGTTAACTACTTATCAATTGTTAATTGTCCACTGTCAATTAAAAAAAATGGTAACAGCAAATAATTTAGTAAAAACGTATGGAAAGAAGAATGAAATTCTTGCTGTTGATGATGTGTCTTTTTCTGTGAATGAAGGAGAAATATTTGGTTTAATCGGGCCGGACGGGGCAGGAAAAACAAGCCTGTTTCGGATGCTCACTACTTTATTGCTTCCTGATAGCGGAAGCGCTTCTGTAGCGGGTTTTGACGTGGTGAAAGATTACGGGAAAATAAGAAATACTGTAGGCTATATGCCGGGAAAATTTTCTTTGTATCCCGATTTGAGTGTTGAAGAAAACCTCAACTTTTTCGCCACAGTTTTTGGGACCACTATACAGGAAAATTATGATTTAATCAAAGAAATTTATGTGCAGTTGGAGCCATTTAAAAAGCGCAGAGCGGGAAAATTATCCGGAGGAATGAAACAGAAACTGGCGTTGTGTTGTGCGTTAATTCATAAGCCAACGGTGCTTTTTTTGGATGAGCCAACAACGGGAGTTGACCCCGTTTCCAGGAAAGAATTTTGGGAAATGCTGAAGCGGTTGAAAGCACAACGTATTACCATTTTGGTGTCAACAGCCTACATGGATGAGGCTACTTTGTGTGATAGAATTGCATTGATTCATTCCGGTAAAATTTTATCTGTTAATACGCCTGCAAATATTTCTGCCTCGTATCCGGATAAATTATTTGCTGTGAAAGCAAGCGACATGTCCGCATTATTAAAGGCGCTTGCTCAATTCCCGAAAATAATCAGCAGTTATGCTTTTGGTGAATCTGCACATATATCTGTAAAAAACAATAAAGAAAATATTGAAAATGAATTAAAAAACTTTTTACAAAAATCTGGAATGAAGGGCATTGAAATAAAACCCATAAATGCATCTGTTGAAGATTATTTTATCAAACTATTAAAATAAAAAATGCAGGATGTTGTCATAAAAACAGATAAGCTCACCAAGCGTTTTGGCGATTTCACCGCCGTAAATGAAATCACGTTTGAAGTGTATAAAGGAGAGATATTTGGCTTTCTTGGAGCTAATGGAGCTGGCAAAACTACTGCCATGCGAATGTTGATTGGATTATCGAAGCCCACATCCGGAAGGGCCACCGTTGCTGGATTTGATGTTTATAAACAAACAGAAAGCATCAAAAAAAATATTGGATATATGAGTCAGAAATTTTCGTTGTACGAAGATTTAACGGTGCTTGAAAATATTCGTTTTTATGGCGGAATATATGGTTTAAGTGATGCACAGATAAAAGCGAAAAGCGACGAATTGATTACACGGCTTGGGTTACAGAATGAAGCGAAAAAATTAGTGGCTTCATTGCCGCTGGGATGGAAACAAAAGCTTTCCTTTTCCGTAGCGCTATTACATGAGCCCAAAATCGTTTTTTTGGATGAACCAACCGGTGGGGTGGACCCGGTAACACGCAGGCAATTCTGGGATTTAATTTATGCGGCTTCGGATAATGGAATCACCATTTTTGTTACCACACATTACATGGATGAAGCAGAATATTGCAACCGCATTTCTATCATGGTCGATGGAAAAATAGAAGCATTGGATTCGCCCGGAACTTTGAAAAAGCATTTCAATACTGATTCTATGGATGATGTGTTTTATGAATTGGCAAGAGGAGCGAAGAGAGTTGAATAATTAAATAAATGAAACAGTTTATCGCATTTGTAAAAAAGGAATTCTACCACGTTCTGCGTGATAAAAGGACTTTGCTTATTCTGTTTGGCATGCCGGTAATGCAGATTCTTATTTTTGGCTTTGCTCTTACCAATGAAGTAAAAAATACAAACATATTAATCGTTGATAACGCTAAAGATATTTCTTCAGAAAAAATAATTTCTGAAATTGCTGCAAGTAAATACTTTCAATTAGAAAATGTTACCAGCGACGACCAGCAGATAGAACCGACTTTTAAAAAAGGAATCATTCATGTGGCGCTCGTTTTTCCTGCAAACTTCAACCAGGATTTAATGCATTTGAATAAAGCGCAGATACAAATCATTGCCGATGCATCTGACCCCAATCTTGCTACTACATTAACGAATTATCTTTCAGCAATTATACAGGATTATCAATCCGGTTTGAATAAAACATTTTCGGTTCCGTTCCGCATTATTCCGGACATCCGGATGCTCTACAACCCACAACTGAAAGGCGCTCCCAATTTTGTTCCAGGGGTAATGGCATTGGTACTGATGCTCGTTTGTGTATTGATGACGGCCATTTCTATTGTGAAAGAAAAAGAAACCGGTACGATGGAGATTTTATTGGTATCGCCTTTCAAACCGGTTTTGGTAATATTGGCAAAAGCGGTTCCTTATTTATTATTATCATTGATAAATTTGGCGTCCATTCTTTTGCTGAGTGTTTATGTTTTAGGAGTTCCCATCAATGGAAGCTTGTTATTATTACTTGCGGAAAGCACCTTATTTATTATTACCTGTCTCACGCTTGGAATTTTTATTTCTATCAAAACAAACACTCAGCAGGCAGCTATGTTGGTGTCATTGATGGGAATGTTGTTGCCAACCGTGCTTTTTAGCGGCTTCATGTTTCCAATAGAAAATATGCCTGTCCCATTACAGCTTTTATCCAATATTGTTCCTTCCAAATGGTATTACGTCATTGTGAAATCAATCATGATAAAAGGCGTGGGAATTTCAATAATCTGGAAAGAGACTTTGATACTTGCGGGCATCACGCTGTTTTTATTTTTATTGAGTTTGAAAAGTTTTAAAATCAGGATGCAATGAGAACGATTAAATTTTTATTGCGGAAAGAATTTAAACAAATTTTTCGCAACCCCACGATACTTGTCATGATTATGGTGATGCCTGTGATGCAATTATTGATTTTGCCATTAGCCGCCAATTATGATGTAAAGGATATTAATTTATCCGTCGTTGACCATGACCATTCTTCTTTTTCTCAAAAGTTAATTTCAAAAATCACCGCCTCCGGATATTTCAGATTGCAGGGATATAATGCTTCGTTTAAAGACGCATTCCGGTTAATAGAATCGGATAAGGCTGATTTGATTTTGGAAATTCCTGAAGGATTTGAACGCAATCTTGTGCGCCAAAATGCGCAAAAAGTTTTTATCGCAGTTAATGCCATTAATGGAACAAAAGCCGGTCTGGGCGGCGCTTATTTAACCCAAATCATTGGAAATTTTAACAACGAAATCCGGCTGCAGTGGCAACCGGGAAAAGCTGATAATTCATTTCCAAAAATAGAAATTACATCGTCAAACTGGTTCAATCCATTTTTGAATTATAATATTTTTATGGTACCCGGAATCCTTGCCATTTTAGTTACAATGGTTGGCGGATTTCTTACTGCATTGAATATTGTAAAAGAAAAAGAAGTGGGCACAATTGAGCAAATCAATGTGACGCCGATAAAAAAACAATATTTTATTTTGGGAAAATTGATTCCGTTCTGGATTTTGGGTAACATCGTTTTTTCCATCGGGCTAGTCATTACACGGTTCATTTATGGAATTAATTTTTCAGGAAATTTACTGGTACTGTATGGATTTGTGTCACTGTTTTTATTAGCCGTACTTGGTTTTGGTTTGCTCATTTCCACTTATTCAGATACACAGCAACAAGCCATGCTCATCATGTTTTTCTTTATGATGATTTTCATTTTGATCGGCGGATTATTTACGCCGATAGACAGCATGCCGAACTGGGCAAAAGTAATAGCACGATTCAATCCGCTTAGTTATATGATTGACGTGATGCGCATGGTTATTTTAAAAGGGAGCGGATGTAAAGATATTTTTCCGCAAATATGGAAAATAGCTTTGTTTGCTGTCGTATTGAATACCTGGGCGATTTTAAATTATAGAAAAACGGCTTAAAATAAATGGATTGAATTTTTGAAATTCAGTAAACGGACAAATAATCCACATTCCTGTTTTTCAAAAAGGAGTGCCTTACAAATCAGCTGGACTTTCCATTTGCAATGTAGAAATGAGTTAAAAAGATTAAGTTTGTTAATCAAAAAATAGTTTGATGAACTATACAAAATATATTGAATCAAAACCGGATATTATGCTGGGAAAACCTGTAATAAAAGGCACCAGGATAACGGTTGAATTAATTATTCAGAAGTTGTCAGAAGGGGCTACCCTTGAAGAATTGATAAAAGCGTATCCTTCTTTGACAACGAATAATATCTCTATAGCATTAGCTTATGCCTCACA
>JBQCFI010000067.1:0-10842 GCA_051959325.1 Ginsengibacter sp.
GGTTGATGGCGTGGGAGATCAGGCACACCCAGAGCACGGTGATGAGCGGCTCGAGGTCGGCGGACAACGAGATGAACCCGGCGACCGGGACCTGGAATCATCAGAAGGCCGATGTATAAAGTACCAATAAGTGCATAGGAATAAGGTATTACAGAAAGCAAGCGTTTTTTAAAATTATTCTGTAATGGCTTGTCCCCTGTCCAAAATAAGATCAGTACAAATATTAGAGAATAACCAGAAAAGAAACCAAAAAGTTCTAACTGCTGCACGTATTTAAAAAAACTATTTCCCATATTTTATCGCCGTGGTGATTTATAATTCTTTTCAAAATTCAGCGAAAAACCAGGTACAATTTGATGATTCAAATCAGGTCTGCAACTGACCGGTCTCATTATAACCTGAAATGGAGGAGCTTATTTTTGAAAAAGTTTTATCACTGAATTGCAAACCGCATCTCATTGAATATTTTTTAAACAACTATCATGGTTTCATCCAATACTTCATTTGATCATTCGCTGAATAATTTCTGTGTGATAGGAATTAATTATCATAAAAGCGATATAGCCATCCGTGGTAAATTTTCTGTTTCAGAAAATCAAACAATTTTATTTTTAAAAGAAGCCGCTTTGAGTGAATTGAATCCATGCTTTGTACTTTCTACATGCAACAGAACAGAGGTCTATAGCCTTTGCAATAATCCTGAAAACATGGTGGATTTGCTCTGTAGTAATACGCAAAGCAACTTGCAGGATTTTTTTGAATATGGTTACGTTTATCAAGGTCTTGATGCTATTAAACATTTATTCAAAGTAGCATCAGGACTGGATTCGCAGATTATTGGCGATTATGAAATTCTCGCTCAATTAAAACAGGCAACAAAACTCGCCAATGAATATGGCTGCATGAATAATTTAATGCAACGTGTAATTAATTATGCTTTCCAGGCATCTAAAGAAATCAAAACAAAAACCAAATTAAGTTCCGGCACTGTATCAGTTTCTTACGCCGCAATTGAAATAATAAAGGAAAAAATTACGAATGTTTCAGATAAAAATTTTCTACTCGTTGGCACCGGAAAGTTTGGAAAGAACGTAGCTAAAAATTTGAAAAACTACTTTCCTCTGTCACATATTTCGCTAACCAACAGAACGAATGAAAAAGCATCAGAGTTGGCAAATCAATATGAGGCTGATTTTATTTCTTATGAAAATTTAGCTGCAGCTTGCGATGACGCAGACATCATAATCGTGAGCTCTGCGGCTGAATCGTACACCATCCTTCCATCGTTTTTTACTTCCTCTAAAACAAGACTGATTCTTGATCTTTCTGTTCCGCAAAATGCTGATCCGTTAATAAAAAATATTTCCGGAATCAACCTTTTGAACTTAGATGAAGTATCAGCGATCCTCGATAAAACCATTTCAATCCGGCAGGCAGAAGTGCCGAAAGCATTGCAGATAATTGATAACAGATTGGAAGAGCTGATCAGTTGGAGCCGCAATCAATATAACCATTCATTGCTGGCGCAGATAAAAACCCAATTGTATGAATTAAGTGAAAGTTATTTTATTGATAATTCCAACGAAAAAAAAATTAATGAAACCGTTTCTTCACTTGCAATGCAATTGAAACATAAAACAAATAAAGGTTGTCAATGTATCAATGCGCTAAACAGCTTTCTAGAAAGTCGTTCAATTTATGAATTGTCGAAAGAAACAAATATTTTGTGTAAGAAACTTGCTTTTTCCCGGAATTAAAATTGCGCATATTTATCTTTTTGCTGGATAAGTTTTTTGTCTTTTTAAAATTTCATCCCCGGGAGAATGCAGGGAAGTTCGTCTATCAAATTGATTAGTCATTTCAGAAATTTTTTTTGCAGAAAGATTTTATTCAATTTCTTCAAATGAAATTTCTTTGGGTTTATCTGTTTTGTCTTTTCTGCTTTTATTGACCGGAGTGTAACAACGATTTGAACCGCAGCAACCGACATTCGCCAATGAGGTCAATAAAAAGAATGCAGCTACAAAACCAACCAGCGTGTCATGTGTTTGAAATGCCTGCACTGCGAAAAAGATCCCAAAGCCGAGGCGAATCAACCGCATAAAATTCCAGCCGCTAAATAATGTTTGTTTAATGGTTTCCATGGTCAGTTGTTAAAAAATTGATGTTTTGCTTTCTTGAATCTTGCTAATTATGTTTCTTCTTATTTTTCCAGTTTATTTTGAAGCGCACTCCATCCACCACCATTATAAACCGCTTTGTATCCGTTGGATTCCAATATTCTTTTTGCTGCGCCGCTTCTCATTCCTGAGGCACAGCAACAAATAATGGATTTATCTTTATTCTTGAGTTTAGACAAATTATTGCTTAACTGATCCACAGGAATGTTGATGGAATTTTTGATGTGTCCACCTGAAAATTCCCCTTTGCTTCTCACATCTAAAATAACGGCACCTTGTTTTATTAATTCATTAAAATCTGTTTTTGGTCCCATTCCTAATATATTTTTGATTGCTGCCAACATTTATTGTGTAATTTTTTTATTTTCTTTTTTAAAAATATTTAAAAGTAATCCTCCCATCAAAGCACCGTACAATGTGCTGTTTAACGGTTTTGAAGTGATGGCGCAAGTTCCCGAAGTACATCCTACAAAATAATAATAAAGATAGCCTCCAATTGCTCCGACCATAATTCCTATAAGAGTGAGTTTGTATTTAGAAAGAAAATTTTTCAATGAGATCATATTTTTTTAAGTTAATTCAATTGTGCCACTTCTTGTTTTTTATTATTAAAAATCTCAACTCCGTTATATTTAATTTCCCACGTTACAGGCAATGCTTTTTTGAGCATGCTGCTTACTCCACAATATTTTTCCTGGGAGTCAGTAACGGCATTCAATGCAGCTTCCTTATTTTCATTAGATCCTTTAAACTCATAAATAATATGAACTCCGATGTATTCAATCGGTGCACGCTTACTGATTTCACCAATAACTTTCATATCAAATTCATCCGGATTTTTGTTTGCTTTTCTTAAGATTGCAGCAATGTCCATTCCAGTACACCCTGCAAGAGCCGTAAGAACAAAGGGTTTTGGAATCGGGCCATTGTCTTCACCACCCACTTTTTCCGGCCCATCCATTACAATCGTGTGCCCGTTAACCAACGCGTTGAATTGCATTTTTCCCATCCATTGTACTTCTATTTCGTGTGCCATAAATAAATTTGTTTTTGTGTTTAAATTTTTTCTTAAAGAATTTTTGGTTTTATAAATTATTAATTACGCGGTTCAGTTTTTCTCTCACCTGTGTTGCTACATTTCCAAGAGAATCATTTTTAACCGCCAGCATTGATGCAACCGGATCAACAGCCGAAATTTCTACTTTTCCATTTTCGTGTTCCTGCACAATGACATTGCACGGAAGCATCGTCCCGATTTTATCTTCGGTTTTTAAAGCTTCATACGCAAATTTCGGATTGCAAGCTCCAAGGATCCGGTATTTTTTGAAATCAACATCAAGCTTCTTTTTGAGAGTTTCTTTTATATCAATCTGCGTCAATATCCCGAATCCCTCTTTCTTTAACTCTTCTGTTACTTTTTCAATCGCCGTATCAAAATCTTCATTGACTGTTTTGGAAAAATAGTAATTCATAATCTTTTTTTTAATTGTTGAAAGCAAAATTCGCTCAATAAAAATTGCGGTTTGGTTACTAATGTTACACAAGGAAAATATTAAAAAAGCAGGTTTGTTTTTTTTCAGAATTATACTTCAATCAGCTTGATTTTATTTCTACCCAGCTTTACCAACCCTTCCTCTTCCATTTGTTTCAGCAGGCGCGAAACCACTACACGGGCTGTTCCCAGCTCATTGGCTAATTGCTCATGAGTTACATTCAAAGTTTTGCTTTTGGTATGTTCACACTTCTTTTTTATAAAATTCAGCAGCCGCTCATCCATCTTTTTAAAAGCAACTGCATTCACTACTTCCAATAATTCTTCAAAACGTTTGTGATACAATCTGAAAATATAATCCAGCCACTCGGGATATTCTTTTATAAACAGGGTTACTTTTTCAACCGGTAAAAAAAGGATTTCAGTATCTTCTTCTGCAACGGCTTTTACCTTGCTTCTTTCGTGATGCATGCCGCCTAAGAAAGACATAATGCAACTTTCACCGGCTTTGATGTAATACAGCAAAATCTCTTTGTCCTCTTCGTCCGTTCTCATTACCCTGATGCTGCCTTTGCTGACAATTGGAATAGCGCGGATATGGGCATTTTCGTTGAGAATAATGTCTCCAGCCACAAAATCTTTTATGATGCTGTTCTCATAAAGCTTTTGTTTAAGTTCAGCTGATGATTCAAATTGGAAGATTTCTTTTGATGACTTCATGATCGCTATCAAAATTAAAGCGCAAGTCGTCATCTGCGTGTTATTATAATCACATTAATCGCTGATAAAGATCATACAGGCTGCCGCAACAGTTGATACGGTTATTTTAACTAATTACAGTAATTATTTATGACTTCCATTGCCAGTGCAAAACACTTTTCGTAAACACTACTCACATCTTGGAACGAAAGTAAAAGAAAACGGTAGTTTAGTTTTACATTTATGCCTTCAACTCATGATATTTAAAGCATATTATAAGCTATGACAAAGCTCTCCGTAAACATCAATAAAATTGCCACGCTTCGCAATTCGCGGGGTGGAAACAATCCGGATTTAATCAAAACTGCCATAGACATTCAAACTTTTGGAGCCGAAGGAATTACCGTGCATCCGCGACCTGACGAAAGACACATCCGTTATGCTGATGTTTATGAATTAAAAAAGATTATCACTACAGAATTTAATATCGAAGGAAATTGTAACGAGCAAAAATTTGTTGATCTTGTTTTGGCAAACCAACCTGACCAGGTTACTTTAGTTCCGGATGCTTTAGGTCAACTAACTTCTGACCATGGATGGGATACGATAAGATACAAAGAGTATCTGATTGAGATTGTAAATGTTTTCCAGAAAGCCGGGATCCGAGTTTCTCTTTTTGTGGATCCAATAGAAGAAATGATTGTTGCAGCCAAAGATACCGGTACAGACAGAATCGAATTATACACGGAAAATTATGCAAAAGAATTTCAAAAAGGAAATTATCAGCAGGCGATTGCACCCTATGTTGCAGCAGCGAAAAAAGCGGTAGAACTGGGTCTCGGAATTAATGCCGGTCATGATCTGGACTTGCATAATCTTAAATATTTTGCACAAAATATTCCTGGCCTTTTAGAAGTTTCTATCGGCCATGCGTTGATTTCAGACGCGCTTTATCTGGGACTGGAAAATACCATACAATTGTACAAAAGGCAGTTACTGAGCTGATCTCCTGATTTGCTAATTACAAATCCTTACTAAAACTTTGTTTACTGGAATTATTGTAAATGTATTTCCGTATAAAATAATCTCTACAAATAAAAAAGTTTACAGAAATCATTCCGGTAGACTTTTTTAAATCGATTCGATAAAATCTGAAATGAGAATTTTTATTATGAAATTCTTACGCCACCGCTTTATTCACGAGTTCTGCTGCCTCACTCAATAAGATCGCTGATTCTACTTTCAAACCACTTTTATCAATCAGTTCTTTAGCTATTTCTGCATTGGTTCCCTGCAGCCGCACAATGATGGGAATTTCAATATTACCGATTGATTTGTAAGCATCAATGACACCTTGAGCCACACGGTCACAACGTACAATGCCACCAAAAATATTGATCAGGATTGCTTTTACTTTTGGATCCTTTAAGATAATTCTAAAACCCGCTTCCACAGTTTGAGCATTCGCGGTGCCACCCACATCAAGGAAGTTTGCAGGTTCACCGCCGCTTAATTTGATCATGTCCATGGTTGCCATGGCCAGGCCGGCGCCATTTACCATACAACCTACGTTACCATCTAATTTTACAAAATTCAAATTATATTTTGCTGCTTCTACTTCCGTAGGATCTTCTTCGGTTATATCCCGCATGGCAGCAATATCCGGATGGCGCATTAAAGCATTGTCGTCAATATTCATTTTACAATCGACCGCAATGATCTTTGCATCACTGGTTTTGAACATGGGATTTATTTCCAGCATGCTGCAATCCAGTCCAACAAACGCACTATAAAGGTTGGTTACAAATTTGACACAGTTCTTAAAAGCAGTACCGCTCAATCCGAGATTGAAAGCGATCTTCCTCGCCTGGAATGGCAGCAAACCACCACCTGGATGCACCCATTCTTTAAATATTTTGTCAGGAGTTTCGTGTGCTACATCTTCGATATTCATCCCTCCCTCAGTGCTGTACATCACCACATTTTTTCCTTTTGAACGATCCATCAAAATAGATAAGTAAAATTCTTTCACCTGCTCGGGACCTTCATAATAAACGTCCTGGGCAACAAATATTTTGCTCACTAACTTTCCTTCCGGCCCTGTCTGAACAGTTACCAAAGTGCCACCTAAAAGATTTTGAGCGATTGTCTTTACATCTTCCAGGCTTTTAGCAACTGCCACACCTCTTTGTTCCGTTCCTTTGATCTTTCCCTTGCCTCTTCCCCCTGCATGAATCTGCGCTTTGATGACCGCAAACTTGCTTCCGTATTCACTATTGATAAATCGATAAGCATCTTCTGCTTCTGAAACGGTACTACATGCAATCCCTTCCTGTATGGGCACATGATATCTTTTCAACAATTCTTTTGCCTGGTATTCGTGTAAATTCATACAAAAAATTTTCGCGAAGATAATCGCAAAAAAATTAATTGATGCTTGAAATTGCTTGCATTCAACTTCAAACAATCAACTTTGAACCTTCTATCCCCTTCTAAATCTTTGGAATAATTTTTAAAAAATCTTCTTTCCGGCGTCGTGCAAGCGGCAATTCTGTTTTATCAGAAAGCAACACGTAACTATTTCCTTTATGAAAACGGTCAATATAGAGCAGGTTTACAATGTGCGCTTCATGAATTCTGAAAAATTGATTGGAAGAAAGAGCTTCTTCAAAATCACCAAGCGTGCGGCTGGAAGTGATCACCTCTTTATTGACCAGGTAAAATTTAGTGTATCGGCCATTTGCTTCAAGACGCACAATATCTTTCATTTTAATAAACCGGATTCCGTCTACAGAAGTGAGCGTAATCGTTCGATCCAGCGCATTTTGTTGAGTAAGGTTTTTAAATAAAATGTCAATTTTATCCTTTGTGTTTTTTTGCTCAATATTTTGAAGGCATTTCTGTATGGCCTTTGATAATTCTTCTTTGTCAATTGGTTTTAATAAATAATCGAGCGCACTTATTTTGATCGCATTAATGGCATATTTATCATATGCCGTGGTAAATACGATGTCAAAGTTGATCGTTTCCAATCTTCTTAGCATCTGAAAACCATTCATTCGCGGCATTTCAATATCAAGAAAAACCAATTGAGGGCCGTGTTTTTGAATGCTTGCCATTCCTTTTTCAGCGGTGTCACAGCTATCAACAAGGTCGATAACATTACCGTAATTTTCCAGCATCAGTTGAAGTACTTCCCGGCTTTGCTTTTCATCTTCAATGATGATCGTTTTTATCATAAATCCTATTTATTTGTCTGAAACAATCTTTAAACCATTTTTAAACGCCACAGTTCATCGCTTTGGAATTATAGTCTTTTATTTTGGCACCAATATTTTTACAAAAGTCCCCAACGCCTTTCCTGTATCTTCCAGGTCAACTATTTCTATTCCCGATGGAATCTGCGGATCGGTTTTTAAGGCAGCAAGTCGTGTTTATGTGATTTTAATTCCCAAAGAAATGTGATCCGTTTTGTTTTGCTTCAGTAACGCGGACATTTTTCTGCCTACTCCATCGTCTATCACATTTATCTCAACATATTCCTTATGGTCATAAAAAGAAACAAGAATTTCACCGGCGCTTTCTTTGTGCATGATGCCATGAAAAATGGCATTTTCTACAAAAGGTTGTACCAGCATGCCGGGAATTTGTGTGGATCCTTCGGCCAGCAGCGGATCTACATGAATATGGTAATTTAATTTGTCACCAAAACGGAGTTTTTCCAATTCAAGATAAAGCTTCAGCATTTCAATTTCTTTGTGGATGCTGATATCCGGCTCCTGGCTGTTGTCTAAAATAGAGCGAATCAGTTTTGAAAACTTGCCAAGATATTTATCTGCATTTTCCGCGTCATTTGTTAATACAAATTTTTTAATTGAATTGAGTGCATTAAAAATAAAATGCGGATTCATCTGGCTGCGAAGTGCTGCCAACTGCATCTCTGTAAGTTGCCGGGAAATATTATCCAGTTCTGTTCTTTGCTTTCTTAATTCCTGTTCTGTTTCAATGGATTTAATTTTATGTCCCATTAAAGTAGCAATGGTACTCATCAGTTGCAGATGACTCTCATTAAAAAATCCTATTTGGGAATGTTCAGAATCTATGACGCCTAATAATTCTTCTTCATATTTTATAGGAACCACAATTTCACTGAGGCCGCTGTATCCTTCAGCTACATAACGTGGCTCTTTTGAAGTATCATGCACAATGATCGGCTTACCACTTTGAGCCACTGCACCTACAATTCCTTCACCGGGTTTCATAGCGTATGGAAATTGTATCAGGATTTCTTTGCTATCCTTTACTCCAAAACCTGCGCGCTGAACCATTTTCGTTTTATCCTCGTTCCACATATAAATGAGACAATCTTCAAAACCAAGTTTGGCAATAAGGTTTTTACAAACATCCCATAAAATATCATCTACATTATTTTTCAACAACAAAGAAGTGGAAAAAAAATTATTGATTTGCTCCATTTCCAAACGGCTCCGGTAGTTTTCAGAACGCAGTTTTTCGAGTTCCGTTTTTGTTGCTTCTATCTCGCGGATTCTTTTTTCACGAAGCTTCATTATTTTATAAAAAGCATAAAATAAAATAATACCGAGCACGATCAAAACAGCCCATGTTTTCCAAAAAGGAACCATGAACATGATCTGCAAAAAAAAGCATAGGAAAAGCAGCATCGGTTTTATTTATTTAAGTAATTAAAAATAAATAAAAAACCTCATTCAGTAAACAAACAAATAAAGCGCATTTCTGTTTTTTTGAATAACGAATCTTCTCAATTGAAGAAGTGAATTTTACTTTCTTACATCCAAGATAAAACGGTCAGTTCCTGCGTCGCCATTTGATGAAATTCCTTGTAACACCACCAGGTATTTTCCGGGAATGTCACCGGTAAAAAAAGAAATATGGCCAATTCCTTTTTCGTTCGTAGTTACATTGGGCGACCAGTATAAAAGCTGACGGAAATCCGGAAGACGGCTTTGCATTTCTTTATCAGTAGAATAATCAGGTGAATAAAAAACTCTTTGTTGTTGCAATCCATCGTAGTCAAGAATCACATCACGCGGATCAAGCGTATAACCATCGAGGTTTCCTTTATAAGTGGTATAACTCACAATTCCCTCAGAAACAATCGGCCCCCAGATGTATTTGGATGCAACGACTTCCAGCTTTTGCACTTTCAACGGATCATAAGCGATAATTTTATCGACATCAAAAACCGGAACCCCATCAAGCAACATCAACGGATCCTTTCTAAACAGAGTTTGTGTCGGTTGCTTATCATGCAGCTCAAATTCCGGAGCATTGAAAGTATTAAAATGATATTTTCCCTGTTTTTTCACCACGTTTACTTCCGCTACATATTCACGCATTACTTCTTCCATGGTCGTAAAACGGGTATAATTATCGAGCAGGTAAGTTTTGTATGGTTTGTAATAAAAAGGAAGTGTATCAATCGGCAAACGCTGAAGTTTTTGCAAATCGGTTGCATGATAACCATTAGAGATCTCCATACTCAGATTTGCAGATTGAAGCAGGTTTTTGTTTGCTTCTGAAATATGCAAAGAAGGGAATTGATTGCCGGAGAACTCTTCGGAAAAAGGGCTGAACACTTCCAAATGATAAAGACTGTCTTTATCGGTATTGGTTTGCAAAATAATCTGGCTGGGACCATAAAAATCTTTCAAATCAAAATGCACCATTCCTTCTTCGTTACTTTTACAACCATACAATTGTACCCGCCTTCCCGGAATAGAAAGATAAACCAGCACATCGGCAGCAGGCTTTCCGGTTCCTTCATTCGTCACTTTTCCAATAATAATATGACCATTATTTTCCGGAACATAAGTAATTACACGTTTGTTTGGCGAAATATTTTTTTCATCAAACCTGCGCCAACCTTGTGTTAACAACAAATTATCCAATGCTTCACTAGTCGCAGCGTCATCATTTTGAAAATAATAATCCGGGTTTTCGATAAATCCTTTAAGTTCTGATGACAACCATAAATAAGAGTAAATATTAGCATCGTCAGGGATATTTAAACTATCCAAACGATAAACCGCAGCAGATAAATCTGCCGGCAATAAATTTCCCGAATGATCTTTAGTAGAAAAATCAATCGCTACTTTATCACGCAAATTGAAAATCGCCTTATTTGTTGTTTGGCTGATAATCATTTTGTTTTTTGGCCTTTTGAAATAAAGCCTTTCACAAACGGGCTTTTGATTCTCAGCAAACAAAGTTATTTGTGCAATTCCTTCTTTCAGATTCTCTTTATCAATAGAAAAAACCGCCTGGTTATTTTGTAAAGAACCGGTTTCCGAAAAATCAATTTGCTTGTTTGTTTGAGCAATTAAGTAAAGATTCTGATCAGTTTCTTTAGAAGAAGTAACCGTTACTTTTAATTGATTGCCTTCATCGGTTACGTGCATTGCAAAACCGTTTTCGAGTGCATCAGGTAGC
>JBQCFI010000068.1:0-14249 GCA_051959325.1 Ginsengibacter sp.
CGATGCAGACGGCTTAAGGGTAAATCGGCCAACCGAGTACGTGGTGATTCGTCATTGCATTGCACGTAAAGGCGGAGGGCTTTGTACGTTTGGCAGTGAAACTTCTGGTGGGATCCGGCATGTGTTGGTTGAAAATTCAACTGCCATCGGAACTTCCAACGGCGTGAATTTTAAATCGGCATTTACCCGTGGTGGAACCGTTGAAGATATTCATATAGAAAACCTGAAAATGGAAAACGTGAACACTGCGATAAATCTGAATGTGAATTGGAATCCTAAGTACAGTTATACAACTCTTCCCGCTGGTTACAATTATGATTCTATCCCGCCTTATTGGAAAGTGATGTTGCAAAAAGTGCCGCCGTCAAAAGGGACGCCCACGATACAAAATGTCTTCATCAGTAATATTACCGGAACGGATTGTAAAACTGCAATTAATGCAGTGGGCATGAATACTTCTCCTTTGAAGAATTTTGAGCTAAAGAATATTAAAATAAGTGCAAATAGCGCTGGTAAAATTGAGCATGCAAAAGACTGGGATTTTGATAACACAAATATCAGTTCGAAAGATAACAGTAAAGTACAAATTGAAGACGCGGAAAATGTAAATTTTAATAAAACTAAAAGCAGGAAAGCAAAGGATGGTTTAAGAAATTCTTTCGATTAGATTTGAAACATGCGATCATATTGAGATTTATTTTTTTGTTACCATCGTTATCTCAATAGCTATTTTCATTTTAAAACCGAACCTGAGCCTTTATTTTATAATGATTGTGTTCACCACATATTTTAAAGAATTGATCCGTTCTTTTCGAAGGGCTGTTTTATTCATTTTCCTTTTATTCTTTTCATATGTTTTTTCTGATGCACAAAGGATCACAACGCCTTTTGACAAAGGCTGGCATTTTTTTAAAGGCGATGCGAAAGGAGCAGAACAAATAAACTTTGATGATAAAGCCTGGAGAAAATTGGATGTGCCTCATGACTGGAGTATCGAAGGTCCATACGATGAAAATAATGCAACTGGCAGAGGAGGAGGATATTTGCCGGCTGGTATTGGTTGGTACCGAAAGGATTTTCAATTGCCTGATGGCTATGCCAACAAAAAGATTTTTATAGAATTTGATGGTGTGATGGCAAACAGCGATGTGTGGATCAATGGTTTTCATTTGGGTCATCGGCCTTATGGTTATGTAAGTTTTTGTTATGATTTAACCGGCCATTTAAATTTTGGAAAAAACGCAATTAACATCATTGCGGTAAGAGCTGATAACTCGATTCAGCCGGCTTCACGTTTTTATACAGGTGCCGGAATTTATCGTCATGTTCACCTTGTTGCCACATCACCTGTTCATTTTGATCACTGGGGTGTTTTTATTACGACTCCAAAAGTGAATAAACAAATGGCAACTGTGCGTCTGAGGACAAAAGTTGTTAATGAGAGTAAAGGTGATGGACGCTATATTATCAAAACCATTTTGTTAGATCCTGCAGGCAAGAAAATCCAGGAATCCACATTAAATGAAAATATTTTAGCAGGAAAAAATGGTGAAGTAGTTCAAGATCTAAAAATTGCAAGTCCGCATTTATGGAATGTCAATCAGTTGAATAAACTGTATAAAGCAGTGGTTTCGGTAAGTTTTAATAAAACCTTATTAGATGATGACACCATTCCTTTTGGCATTCGAACAGAAAGATTTGATGCAGCAACAGGCTTTTGGTTGAATAATAAAAATCTCAAAATAAAAGGTGTTTGCCTTCACCATGATGGGGGTGCAGTAGGTGCAGCAGTTCCTTTAGGAATCTGGAAACGCCGGTTGCAATTGCTGAAAGAAGTTGGGGTAAATGCCATCCGTACCTCTCACAATCCGGTTGCACCGGAATTCCTGGATTTGTGCGATCAAATGGGATTTTTGGTAATGGATGAAGCATTTGACACATGGACAGCTGCTAAAAAGCACGGTGAAAAAGGATACAATCTTTATTTTAAAGATTGGTGGAAAAAAGATTTAAGGGATATGGTGATGCGCGACCGCAATCATCCCGCAATTATTATTTACAGCGTTGGTAATGAAATTCATGATAATCTGAATGATGGAGAAGGATTTAAAAAGTATAAAGATCTCCAGGATTTGGTACACAGCCTCGATTCAACAAGGCCGGTGACAATGGCGCTTTTCAGGCCGGCAAGTTCTCATGTTTATACAAACGGATTTGCGCAAATGATGGATGTAGTTGGACAAAATTATCGGGAAAATGAGTTAGTTGCAGCACATAAGGCCCATCCAGACTGGAAAGTAATTGGCACAGAAAACGGTCATAGTTTATCGGCATGGTTGGCTTTGAGAGACAATGCTTTCATGGCCGGACAATTTTTATGGACCGACTTTGATTATCTTGGCGAAGCCGACTGGCCGGCTACAACGAATAGCCAGGGATTATTTGACAGAACAGGCTGTTGGAAACCGTTGGGTTTTCAACGTGAAAGCTGGTGGAGTGATAAACCTGTTGTTCATGTTGTGAGAAATTCAGTTGATACGACTGAAAAATGGGTGGCAAACTGGACTCCGGATGATATGGACAATTATCGTGACGCTGCAGTGGAGGTTTACAGCAATTGTGATGAAGTAGAACTTTTTTTGAATGGAAAATCACTTGGAAGTAAACAAAAACCGGCAGATGATTCGCCCCGGGAATGGCAGATACCATTTGAAAAAGGAACCATTAAAGCAATTGGTAAAAATAAGGGGAAAGTGGTAGCAGCGGATGATTACAAGACTGCCGGCACTCCCGAAAAAATAATATTAACCACTGATCAATCTGCTGTAAGTAATGATTGGAATGATGTTGCAATTGTAACGGCAACTATAGTGGATTCTCACGGTGTTGCCTGTCCCAATACCAATGATCTGATCAAATTTAAAATAGAAGGAGCTGGTGAAATTTCGGCGGTTGATAATGGGGATATTTTGAGCCATAAAAGTTACCAGGCGACAGAATATCCTGCTTATAAAGGAAGATGTATTGCTATTATTAAAACAAAAGATTCAGGCGGTAAAATTAAGATCAGTGCAACAGCAAAGGATCTGAAAGCAGCCGTGGTTTCTATTGAAGTAAAAAAATAAGAATAAGCAAGTTGCCTCTTTAAAATATCTGAGTTTTTGAGAAAATAGAAATCCGGGATAAATGTTTGTTTGCTGAAAATGAAGGTGAATCGATCCTGTTTTTATTTTCGAACATCAGAAGAGATATGCTGAAGAAAACTCACTTTTAAAAGTTGTTTGAAAAATACGATTTCGGTTTAAATGTTTGTTTACTGGAAAATCATTTTTATAAATACTGAAAAGCATAAGTATGAAAAAACTTCTTCTTTATTCACTTTCTGTTTGTCTGGCTATTTTTTTAAATACAGAATCTTATTCACGCGATCTAAAATCGGTTTATTCTCTCCACTTCCTTTTCTCCGGAACCACTTTTAATGTAAAAGATTATGGCGCAAAAGCAGATGGAAAAACGAATGATGCTCTGGCTATCAATAAAGCCATTGAAACTGCTGCAAAAGCAGGCGGAGGAACGGTTTTTTTTCCTGCCGGCACGTATCTTTCCGGCTCCATCCGTTTGAAGAGTAACATTACTTTATATTTAAGCGCGGGAAGTGTTTTGCAGGCAATTTATGATACCACAGCCTATGATAAACCGGAAGCAAATGAATGGGATCAGTACCAGGATTACGGCCACAGTCACTGGCATAATGGATTTATTTGGGGAGAAGATTTGGAGAATATTGGAATCATCGGTTCAGGATTGATTTATGGAAAAGGATTAACCAGGAATATTCCGCGTGATCATTTGCCAAAAGGCCTTGGCGATAAAAGTATTTCTTTAAAAAATTGCCACAATGTGTTGCTTCGCGATTTCAGTATCTGGCATGGAGGCCATTTTGGAATTTTGGTGACCGGTGTTGATAATCTCACCATTGATAACCTTACTATTGATACCGATCGTGATGGAATGGATATTGATTGTTGCCATGATGTACGCATCACTAATTGCAATGTAAATTCTCCCTGGGATGATGGCATTTGTTTGAAAAGCTCGTTTGCCTTAGGATATAAAAGAGCAACGAAAGATGTAGTGATCAGTAATTGCATTGTGTCCGGCGATTACCAGGAAGGAACGGTGATTGATGGAACATACAAATTATTTGATCCCACTTTTCGTGTTGGTCATACGGGACGAATTAAATTTGGAACTGAATCTAACGGTGGGTTTAAAAATCTAACCATTACCAATTGTGTTTTTGACCGCTGCCAGGGCCTGGCTTTGGAAACCGTGGATGGTGGCGATTTGGAAGATGTAACCATTTCCAACATTACGATGCGGGATATTTATAACATGCCTGTTTTCCTGCGCATTGGCAGTCGCCTCCGTGGCCCGAAAGGAATCAAACCAGGAGCATTGCATCGTGTAAATATCAGCAACATCGTTGTTTATAACAGTGCCTCAAAGGCCGCTTCTACCATCAGCGGAATACCGGGAAGCGATATTGAGGATGTGAATATCAGCAACGTACAATTTTTTGTTGAAGGCGGTGGCTCAAAAGAACAATCAGACATTCAACCACCTGAAAAAGAAAATGCGTATCCTGAACCAACGATGTTTGGGGCGCTACCTTCTTATGGATTTTATATCCGCCATGCAAAAGGCATTACATTCAGCGATATAAAAATCCGTACTACACAAAAAGATTATCGGCCTGCATTCGCATTAGATGATGTGAAAGATGTTGCCTTTCGTTTCCTTGATATTCAGAAACTTGAAAACATTCCACTTTTTCAATTGAAAAAAACACAGGATTTCTTCTTGTTTCAATCACCACCTTACCCTGATAAAAAAATCAACAGCGCGACCGATGAAAAATTTTAAAAGTTTTTTTGAACCAATTATGTAAATATTTACCACAATGAAAAATTTGATTTTTCTTTTTCTCTCTTTCTTATCAACCGGTTTTTTCGATCAGGTAATATTCCCGTTTTGCAAACGGGTGGACAAACGATGCCAAACGAATGGATTGATAAAAATACCGGGCATGAGATCATCAAACTCAGCAGGAGAGCCGGAAATAACAATAGCTTTTATTTTCACAACAATCCATTCCTGAAAACGCCTGACGGAAAAGGATGGGAAATGATTTACTATGGATCGACCTCAAATGGCAACCAATTGTTTGTCGTGAATTTGCAAAATTTTCAATCAACACAGGTCACCAATTTTGATGGCAGAATTTCCGGTGAAATACTGGGAAGCAAAAATCGTGATGCCTACTTCCAAAGTGGTGACCGTGTATTTTCTGTAAATATTGATTCACATCAGGTTCGTTTATTGTATGTGTTTCCCCGGGATTTCAAAGGACATATTGCTACAGTTAATGCAAATGAAACCTTACTGGCAGGCGTTTGGAGCAGCGGCGCAGAAAGAGAGATCTTAAAACGATACCCTGAAAAAAGCGGGTTTTTTAACCGTATTTATGATGCACACATTCCGCACGTTCTATTCACAATTAATCTACAAACCAAAGAACTGAACAAAATTGACAGTGAAGATAACTGGCTGAATCATGAACAATTTTCTCCTGTTGATCCCGATTTATTACTGTATGGCCACGAAGGCCCCTGGGATAAAGTAGATCGTACGTGGTTGATCAATGTAAAAACAAAAGGAAAAAAATTATTGCACAAACGAACTGTGAAAGGCGAAATTAATGGGCACGAGTGGTGGAGTCCTGATGGAAAAAGGGTTTGGTTTGATTTACAGATTCCACGTTCGGTTACTTTTTATTTGGGAGGTGTGGATATAAACACCATGCAGGAAAAAAGATTACAACTTCAGCGCAATGAATGGTCTATTCACTACAATCTTTCGCCGGATGAAAAATTATTTTGCGGTGATGGCGGCGATTCTACACAGGTTGCACGCGCAAAAAATGGAATGTGGATTTATTTATTTCAGCCGGAAGGCGATTCCCTTCGTTCAGAAAAATTAGTTGACATGCGATATCAGAAATATCGTGGATTAGAGCCAAATGTTCATTTTTCTCCTGATGGAAAATGGGTAATTTTTCGTGGCAATTTTGAAGGACATAATAATGTGTATGCGGTGAAGTTGAAGAAAGAGAAAAATTAGCATCTCCTGCTAATAAATATATTTACCAATAAATTTTTACAATTGAAAAGAATCACTCTTGTTTTGAGTATAATCATTTTTACCGGGTATTCAGCTTCCTGTCAGTCGCCTTTATCGTGGCCGGCCGTAAAGCTTGAAAATAAACCATTCACCCGTTGGTGGTGGTTTGGAAATGCCGTGGACACTACCGGTATTAATTACAATTTAAAAGCATTACAGAAAGCGGGTTTTGGCGGTGTGGAGATTACGCCTGTTTATGGCGTAAAAGGTTATGAAAGTCATTTTATTGATTACCTATCACCAAAGTGGATGAAGATGTTGCAATTTACAATCGATGATGGCAGCCATTTGAATATGGAAGTTGATATGACCACCGGCACAGGATGGCCATTTGGCGGCCCACAGATTCCGATTAAAGAGGCAGCGTCCAAAGCAATATTTCAGAAATATTATTTGAAAAGTGATGAAGTATTGAATGAACCAATCATTGTAAAAAGCCCCGCACAAAAGAATATTGCGCCGTTGCAAATCCTCATGGCTTATTCCGACAATGGACAAAAAATTAACCTGACAGACCAGGTAAATAAAGACGGAAAATTAACCTGGAAGGCGCCTGATGGCAATTGGGAATTGATTGCGGTTTTTAATGGTAAAACATTACAAAAAGTAAAACGGTCTTCTCCCGGCGGTGAAGGATGGGTGATGGACCATTTTTCTGATACTGCTTTACATACTTATCTCAACAGATTCACCAAAGCATTTGCTGAAAATAAAACTTCTTCGCCGCATACCTTTTTTAATGATTCTTATGAAGTATATGGAGCAAACTGGAGCACGAATGTTTTTGAAGAATTTGCAAAAAGAAGAGGATATAAATTAGAAGAATTTCTTCCTTTGCTGGCTGGTAACGGAAATGCGGATAGTGTGCGCCGGGTAATTGCTGATTACCGGGAAACCATTGGTGAAATGCTTTTGGAAAACTTTACCATACCCTGGACAAACTGGGCTCATAAAATGGGCGCCCTCACACGCAATCAGGCTCATGGCTCGCCCGGCAACCTGATTGATTTGTATGCAGCTGTTGATATTCCCGAATGTGAATCTTTTGGCACCACTAAATTTGATATTCCGGGAATTAATTTTGATCCAAAATGGATGCATGCAAGCGATTCCAGGGCCTTATTTCAGAAGTTTGCGTCTTCGGCCGCTCACATAACTGGTAAAAAATATGCTTCTTCGGAAACTTTTACCTGGTTGAGAGAGCATTTTCATACAGCACTTTCACAATGCAAACCTGAACTTGATCAATTATTTTTATCCGGAATTAATCATGTTTTTTTTCATGGTACGCCTTATTCACCAAAAGGAGCGCCGTGGCCCGGTTGGCAATTTTATGCGTCAGTGGATTTTTCACCATACAATACGATCTGGCACGACATACCTGCTTTTACAAAATACATTAGTCGGTGCCAGTCGTTTTTGCAACAAGGAGAACCGGATAATGATGTATTGGTATATTGGCCGCTCCAGGATGTTTGGTACAACCAACAGGGATCACTAATTTATCAGCTGCCCATTAATAAAATTGCCGATTGGCTGGAGCCCACTTCATTTTATCAATTATCAAAAAAAATGACTGAGCAAGGTTATAGTCTTGATTTTATTTCTGATAAATATATTCTGCAAACCACGCTGCAAAGTAAATTATTGAAAACGCCAGGCGCTTCATATAAAGCATTGGTGATTCCTTCCTGTCATTTTATGCCTGAATCAACGATGAAAGCAATTCTTGAACTTGCAAAAAATGGCGCCAAAGTGATTTTTGCAGATCATTTGCCCGAGGATGTTCCCGGTTTGAATAACCTGGAGAAACGTCGGGCAGTTTTTAAAGGATTAGAAAATGAAGTCTCTATTTCGTCAACATTCAATTCTGTTAGTCACATAGCTTATGGAAAAGGAGAAATCATTTACGGAACCGATATAGATAGCCTGCTTAAGGTATCCAATACTAAACCAGAGCATTTGGTTGATGAGAAGTTGAAATTTATTCGTAGAAAAGATCCCGATGGGTATCATTATTTTCTTGCAAATCAAGAAGCGGAACCGATCGATGGATGGGTACCGTTAGGAGTGAAAGCCGCCTCCGCAATTATTTTCGATCCCTATACCGGCCTATCAGGCATTGCACAAATAAAAACAGAAGGAAATCATTCAAAGATGTATCTGCAAATAAAACCGGGTCAATCATTTGTTATTAGAACATTTACCGACAAAAAAGTTACTGGCAGATCATGGATTTATTATGAAAGAAAAGACAATCCATTAACAATAAATAGTAAGTGGCATCTGTCTTTTATGGACGGAACTCCGGTAATAAAGAAAACTTTCGATTTGGATTCCCTTACTTCGTGGACCGGATTAAATGACAGTACTAAGGTGTTTGCAGGCACGGGTAAATACGATGTTTCTTTTAAAATGCCAAATGTGAAAGCCGATGAATGGTTGTTGAATTTAGGTAAAATGGATGTAAGCGCCCGGGTAAAAATAAATGGACATGATGCAGGCGTTGTTTGGGCTGTTCCTTTTCAAATAAAGGTTGGCAAATTTTTAAAGAAAGGTGAGAATCAGTTATCCATTGAAGTAACAAATCTTCCAGCAAACAGAATCGCAGATTATGACCGGAAAGGTATTCCATGGAAAATATTTGATGATATAAATGTGGTAAACCTGGATTATAAACCTTTGAATGCCGCCGACTGGAAGCCTCTGCCTTCAGGATTAAGCGGGCCGGTTCAGTTAATTCCCTTGAAAAAAATGGCAGAAAATTTTGAATAACCTGGTTAGTAATTTAAAAAGGAAATGTGTTTGAGAGAATGATATTGGTTTTCTATGAAAGGCTGTATTGAACTTAATATCAATCAGGTCAATACAGGATAGTTAATTTTAAGCACTCAATATCTTTAATTTCTTTTATTCTTATTATTCAAGGCTGGAATGTTTTAAATTGAATGAAATATCTTCAGCTTCTCGTAAAGAAAAGAGGATCTAGATTTCATTGAATAATAACAAATAAAAAGCACAATTTTAGAATGAAAAAATCTATTGTAATTTTTACGCTATTGCTACTATCAGCTTTTGGGTTTGCCCAAACAAAGGTTGCAGAATTATTGTGTAATAATCTAAATAATCCAATTGAAGTAGGAGTATCACCACAATTTAGCTGGCAATTAATCTCACCCAAAAGAAACGTCCTTCAAACCGCTTACGAAATCAAAGTCCTTTCCAACAAATCAGTTGTTTGGAATCCGGGAAAGATTCAATCTGATCAATCCGTTCATGTTCCTTACGCGGGTCCAGCTCTGCAATCTGGTAAAAAATATTCCTGGCAGGTGCGCGTTTGGGACAATGATGGTAAAGCATCTGATTGGAGCAAGATTGCTTTTTTTAAAATGGGATTATTAGATAAAAATGATTGGAAAGCGAAGTGGATTGAACCCGGATTTCAAGAAGATTCGCCACACGCAAGCCCGATATTCCGCAAACAATTTTCTTTGAACAAAAAAATTGCTTCTGCAACTGCTTATATTACTTCACACGGGTTGTATGAAGCGCATCTAAATGGCAAACGAATCGGTGATGCGTATCTCACGCCCGGCTGGACTTCATACAACAAGCGGTTGCAGTACCAGGCTTATGATGTAACCAATCTTTTGAAGAATGGTCAGAATGTGGTCGGAGCAGAACTTGGAAATGGTTGGTATCGTGGAACACTTGCGTGGGGCGGTAACAAAGACATTTATGGAAAAGATGCTGCGCTGCTTTTTCAGTTGAATGTTACTTATAGTGATGGCTCGCAAGCAACAATTATTTCTGATGATAGCTGGAAATCTTCAACCGGTTCTATTCGTTATGCAGAAATATACAACGGTGAAACGATTGATGCAGGAAAGGAAAAAACCGGCTGGTTGTTGCCGGGATATAATGATGAAAACTGGAGCGGCGTAAAAGTCGCTGATTTTTCTTTGGATAATTTGATTGCTACGATTAATGAGCCGGTAAAAAAACATGAAACCTTCAAACCAGTAAAAATCTTCACAACTCCAAAAGGCGAAAAAGTAATTGACTTTGGACAGAACCTTGTCGGCTGGGTCGTGCTTAAAGTGAAAGGACATTTCGGTGATACGGTCACCATTTCTCATGCGGAAGTTTTGGACAAAGAAGGCAATTTTTATACTGCTAATCTACGTGCAGCGAAGGCACAGGATCATTATATTTTGAAAGGGGATGGAGAAGAAACTTTTGAACCACATTTCACATGGCATGGTTTCCGGTATGTAAAACTGGAAGGTTATCCGGGCGAATTAAAGCCTGAAAATTTTACCGCTGTTGCCTTGTATTCCGACATGAGACAAACAGGCAATTTTACTTCTTCCAATCCTTTGATCAATCAATTGCAGCACAATATTCAATGGGGACAAAAAGGAAATTTTCTGGATGTGCCCACTGATTGTCCGCAACGCGATGAGCGGCTTGGCTGGACAGGCGATGCACAGGTTTTTTCCCGCACTGCTTCCTTTAACATGAACGTTAATAATTTTTTTGACAAATGGATGAAGGATGTCGCTGCCGATCAATTGCCCAATGGCAGTGTGCCTTTTGTCATTCCAAATGTTTTGGGAAATGGAGCCGCGGGCTCTGCAGGCTGGTCGGATGTCGCAACGATCGTTCCCTGGAATATGTATCTCGCTTATGGAGATAAAAAAATTTTACAAGACCAATATCCAAGCATGAAAGCATGGGTAGAATACATCCATCATCAAAGCCATAATGACTTATGGAATACGGGATTTGATTTTGGAGATTGGCTCTTTTATAGGCCTGAAGATGATAATGACGGAAGGGCCGCTGTTACTGATAAATATTTAATCGCGCAATGTTTTTATGCGCATTCAACCCAACTATTAATTAATGCTGCAAAAGTGTTGAATAAAGAAGAAGATGTAAAAACGTATTCTCAATTGCTGCAAAGAATAAAAGATGCATTTCTCAAAGAATATGTTACACCAAATGGCCGTCTTGTTTCGGGTACACAAACGGCTTACGTGCTTGCTTTGAATTTTGATATGTTGCCCGATTCATTAAGAGCGCAAGCTGCAGCGCGACTTGCAGAAAACATAAAGAGCTACAACAATCATTTAACTACGGGATTTCTGGGCACTCCTTATTTATGCGAAGTGCTCACACGTTTTGGCTATGATAGTGTGGCATATAAATTATTGTTGCAGGATACTTATCCTTCATGGCTGTATCCCGTTAAAATGGGCGCCACAACCATTTGGGAAAGATGGGACGGCGAAAAACCGGACAGCACTTTTGAAACGCCGGGAATGAATTCGTTCAATCATTATGCATACGGAGCAATTGGAGATTGGATGTATCGGAAAATGGTTGGAATTGATACTTATGAAGATGGAGTTGGTTACAAGCACATCAAAATCAAACCACATATTGGGGGTGATTTCACTTTTGCATCAGCGAGTTTGGACACTTATTATGGAAAAGTAAGTAACAATTGGAAAGTGGAAAAAGATTCTTTGGTAATGGATGTTGAGATACCGCCTAATACAACCGCAACCGTTTACATTCCAGCAAAAGACTTGGGTTCAATTAAAGAAAGTGGAAAAAATTTGTCGCAAATAAACGGATTAAAAGTTATGGGCAAAGAGGATGGTTATGTGATAGTAGAAGTTGGTTCGGGAGTATATCATTTTGCTGCTTTAAAATAGGATTTTGAGGAAAGAAGTAAACAAGATTAAAATAACATTACTCAATAAACAAACAAATAACGGTGATTTTGATTTTCAACAAAGACACTGAAACCTCGGGAATAATTTTAAAAATATGCAGATAATTTACGGAATCTTTTACCATTTCCTTGGTGGCGCTGCCTCGGGAAGTTTTTATGTGCCTTACAACAAAGTAAAAGGGTGGCACTGGGAAAGTTTCTGGATCATTGGCGGCTTGTTTTCGTGGCTTATTGTTCCGCCCATTGCGGCCTGGCTTACCATTCCTCATTTTGGAGAAATCATTTCTCAAACATCTGCATCAACTTTTGGCTGGACTTTCTTCTGGGGTGTACTTTGGGGCATTGGCGGATTAATGTATGGGCTTGGAATGCGTTACCTCGGCATGTCGTTGGGCAATTCTGTTTTGCTTGGTTTTACTTCTGCTTTTGGCGCGTTAGCTCCTTCTATTTATTACAACTTTCATCCGGAAACTGGTAAAACAACCTTCAATGATTTGTTGAATAATTCCTGGGGCCAAATTGTGTTGGTTGGCGTAGTTTTTTGCCTGTTGGGGATTTTTATTTGCGGTAAAGCAGGCGTTTTAAAAGAGCGTGAATTATCAGAAGAAAAAAAGAAGGAAAGTGTCAAAGAATTTAACCTCGTAAAAGGGTTGATTGTGTGTATTGTTTCCGGCATTTTGAGTGCTTGTTTTAATTACGGAATCGAAGCCGGTTCTCCAATGGCTGATGTGGCCAATGCAGCCTGGAAAGCTGCAAATCCTTCTGAAACAGGAAATTTTTTATACCGTAATAATGTTATTTACATCGTTTTATTATGGGGCGGACTTACGACCAACTTAATATGGTGTTTGTTTTTAAACATCCGTAACAAAAGTTTTGGAGATTATACCAATAAAAAAACGCCACTTACCCGCAATTATCTTTTCTGTGCGTTAGCGGGAACACTTTGGTTCCTCCAGTTTTTCTTTTATGGAATGGGCGAAAGCAAACTGGGCAATGGCGCAAGTTCCTGGATTTTGCATATGTCATTTATCATCTTAGTCGCCAATTTATGGGGCTTTGCCTTGAAGGAATGGAAAGGCGTAAGTAAAAAAACATTCACTACAATCATCATTGGAATTATTACCATTATTGCCTCTGTTATATTGGTTGGCTATGGTAATTCGATCAAGTGAGTGGTGAACGGTCGGGACGCTTGAAGCGGCCTGAGCGATACTAATGAATGAAATTTTTAGAAGAAGAAAAAATAAAAATATGAGTATTTCAACAAAAGAATTTAAACACGTAAGTTATTTATGGGACGATGAAAAAGCGGCCTCCATGAATGGCGACGAGGTTGCATTATTAATTTACCGCTCCAATTTATTGGGAGCGGATTTGCGGCTAACCAATTATGGTGGTGGAAACACTTCCTGCAAAACAATTCAAAAAGATGTGCTGACGGGAAAAGATACAGAAATCATGTGGGTAAAAGGAAGTGGCGGCGACATTGGTACTTTGAAAAAAAGCGGCCTTGCTGCTTTGTATGTCGATAAACTGCGTTCTCTTAAAAATGTGTATCGTGGAATTGAACACGAAGATTAAATTGTAGAATTATTCAATCATTGTATTTATGATTTAAACTCAAAAGCGCCTTCCATAGATACACCATTACATGCTTTTTTGCCTTTCAAACACATTGATCATTTGCATCCTGATGCAGCAATTGCCATTGCTGCTGCAAAAGACGGTAAAAAAATTACAGAAGAGTTATTTAACGGTTCCATTGGTTGGGTAGAATGGCAAAGACCGGGCTTTGACTTAGGCCTTAAACTAAAAGAATGTTTAGATAAAACTCCCGGCATTCGTGGTATCATGCTTGGCTCGCATGGTTTATTCACCTGGGGTGACACATCTTATGATTGTTATGTAAATACGTTGGAAATAGTAGAGCGTTGTGCTGATTATTTAGAAGAAAATACAGGGAAAAATAAACCGGTGTTTGGGGGAATAAAATTTGAATCGTTAGCAAAAGAAAACCGGCTGGACCAAGCCTCAAAACTGGCACCGGTGCTAAGAGGATTTTGTTCTTCTGAAACAAAAATGATTGGTCATTTCAGCGATGATGAACGGGTTCTTGAATTCATTAATTCAAATGATTTGGAAAGATTAGCGCCAATGGGAACCAGTTGTCCGGATCATTTTTTAAGAACCAAAATTTCACCTTTGGTTTTAGATCTTTCAGCGAACGAAGAAATAAATGATATTGCTGTTTTAAAGA
>JBQCFI010000069.1:0-19344 GCA_051959325.1 Ginsengibacter sp.
CATAAAGCCATTCCTTTATTAACTAACGATGATTTAGACCAATCGTAATACTACTGCTTTTAGGCAACTAGTTTCGTTCGTAATCTGTTCTGCACGAAGCACACAATCTGAAGTTTAAACAACTAATCACTAGTGTATACTTGTTCTTACTGGACCAATACAATAAAGGAATAAGGCAGTGGGATAATGAACAACAGAAATATGAGTATAAGTGTGATCACAATACTATTAGTGTTATTTCTATTTTTTTATGATTAAGTGCCTGAGTGCAGGGTTACCTAATAACCATTCTATCTCCGACTGAATAATGTCCTGCACATCCTGCTTAATTTGGAAATAATTGCGCTGTACCATATTGTTATTCAGTTTGCGGATAACCTCAATGTTGTTATAGCTCTCCTCCTCCTTTTTCAGTGCCTCATGATCGTTGATTATTTCACAATGAAATGCCTTCAATTCGATTTTATTCTCCGCATCATCTGCTACCATCCCCACAAACTGACCGGAACTCAATGCTGATATTTTTGAAGGAGGTATGGCCGATTCCAATTGTTTGGAACGGCTAATCGAAGTATCGCCGCTATTGATCGAATAACTTTCCCTGTCCTGCATAATTTTCCCAAAACGTTCAGAAAGTTGTTTAGCCGTATCACCGGTAACTTGTCCTGCAATAATGTTCCCGGTAATATTCATAATCACATCAGCCTGTTCCCGTCCATAATCCTTACGTAGTTGGCTAAAGTCCTGAATACCTAAACAGGTAGATACTTTGTTGCTTCGGGCAGTTGCAATCAGGCTATCCATGTTGTTTAATTAGATTGTTGGAAATTCGTCAAAGACTAAACTGCTTTTCAATTTTCCTTTCTTATTGACCTGTTTGATAAGACGGGTTACATAAAGCGAAAGTACCGCTCCGTAAATCTGTATTTTTTGAGGATTGTTGCCCATACAAACGATCTTAGGATCATCAGGATTATTAATATCCAAATTGAAATCATTGCCCGATAACACATAATATAACTGAGGTGAAGAAAGCCTTGCCATTGCGACCTTTGCTGAAGCGATCTGTCCCTCAAGTTGTTCCATCACATCATTCAAATAAGCATTTACAAATGGATTGATCAGCACTTCAATTTCTTTCTCTGTTCTAAGTAGGGTAAACAGGTTATCATAATCTACCTGCATTAATTCAATGACGTGGGGTAAAGTGCAGAATTCCCCATCCCTATACTTCTTAAGATACCATATGACCGCAGTTAAAAAATTAATAGGTGATTCAACAAAAAAGTCTCCCTGACGTTTGATCCATTCCCTGTTCAATCCCATTAAAATCGTACGGGCCGATTCTGCAGCATCAGTAATATCGGTCATGGCAGAAGGCTCCAATGGGTTGCAGCGATGGCTTCTTGATAGGTCATCAAAATTGATAACGAAAAATCTGGGCGCCTTAACGTACCTGTGCCTGTTTTTTAGCCATGTGTTGTAGGCTATTTTTGAAAGATCATCAAATTTGAAATCATAGACAAACATTGTAAATCCTTTTTGAATATGCTGGGTAATAACATGCCTTATTACGAAATAAGATTTTCCTGAACCGGGCGTTCCCAAAACCATTATGCCGCGAAATGGGTTAATGATATTTATCCAACTTTTCCGAATCTTATTTTTAAGCCGGTATTGGGCAGGAAGATTTATGGAAAATTCATTTTGCAACAAGCGTTCTTCCTGTGGAAACGTCTCGTTTTCCTTATTGAATATATCTTGATTATTGAACTTGTTCTTGATGATTCGGGAAAGCAAAATCCCACCCGAAAGAACCAGTAGAAATCCAATTGATGTGATACCGATATAAACAAGTGCCAGTTGAGTTATTTTTATTTTCACCAGAAACCCTAAATAACTCAAAAAGTAAATGAGCATTCCTGTAATAAGGTAGGCAAATGATGCTTTATAACTTAGTTTTTCATCCTTTTTTCCTTTTGCTCCAATTAGAGAAATTCCCAGAAATCCTAAAGCAATAAGTTTGCTTTTATTAAAACTGTTGAACAAACCGGTTCGATGAATATTACCTAAAATCCGGTCGCTGTAACTGCTGACCATTCTCCATTCGAGGAATGCTGCATAACAATAATAATAGAAATGAATGACTAAAATAACGATGCTGATCAACCTAGTCATGTCCAGTATTTTTCTAAGCGCCTGTTCATTCTCACCGGTCTGTGCTGCCATTGTTTAATGATTTAATTGGCTGAAATATTTTTTCTTTTTTTCTTTTTCCTGCCCTTTTTCTTTAATTGCCTCGGAATAAAATCAAGTGTCTTTTCTGGTTCCGTAAGAATTTCTAAAATGGTGCTAGTTCCTATGGAATTGAATGGAAACTTTAAGTCATTTTGATAAACGTTGGTTTCTGCCGCAGCTTCACGCTGTGGCTGTAACCCAATAAGCGGTTTTACGGCTGGTTTCGATAGCAAATCCTGCTGTAAAACACTTTTCTTCAAACATCTTTCCTGCAATGCTTTTGCACTATATTGCTTTCCTAATTCACTACCATTAAATACAGCTTTCGTTAGGTGGTCTATATAAGTAACTCCATAAATGAATCCTGCTTCATTTTTCCGCAGTTGCACATTAATTCCTTTTTGTTGAAGCCCTTCCAGAACGTCATTGAAAGATGGTGTTTGCGTAATAAACAATTTGTCTATTTCGTTCTTTAATCGATACTTTAACGAATGCCGTTTTGTTTCATTGACTTTGTAACGTTCTTCGACATATTTCAAAGTGGGTTTGTTATAAAAAGCGCTTGCTTTTATTGGGATTCCTACAGGTTTTCCATTCTCATCAATTATCCTATAAAGCAATCCACTGTTTTTAAAAACTCTTGAATTTTCTGTGCCTCTGTCTGACGTTACATTGTATAATTTAAGCACTGCATTAAGTTGTGGCAGACTCACGTAATTATATTGGTCAAGTATGTTTATTAAAACATTTTGAATGGCCATTTTTGTTTGGGATTTTCCATATAAAACTTTGCCTGTACTTATCGGTTGTAACCTAAACAGGTCCTTTTTACCGGAATCTTCTGCGGCAATTAATTCAAATGTTTTTTCTATTCCCTTGCGGGCTTTTTCCGATTGATTTCTTCCAATGTTTTGCATGTCAATTCTGCTGCCGTTTGCCCTGACTTTAATACTCACGATATGGATGTGAGGATGGCCCGCATCAAAGTGTTGATACACTAGATAAGGTTGTTCTTCAAAACCTATTTCTTTCATATAAACATCAGCTATCTGCATCAGTTTTTCCTGAGACATGCCGCCTTCTGCAACATCAAAATTTAATGAAACATGAACGCTTTTCCGGCTTACATTTTCATTCAGTTCAGCCTGTCTAAGCAAGCGGTTCAGCTTTATTTTGGGGCTCATTTTTTCAACATCAATTGGATAATTTCCTGCACCAATGCACAAGGCAGTTCCTTCCTTCACCTTATTGTCATTGTAGTTAAAGATGCGGTGAATGGAATGTCCTGTTTTGATTATTGCAACCATTTTTCGCCGAATTTTTGCATATAATTTTTGATTTCAGAAATCGTATTGAACAACATTTTTTTCTCCTGTTCGTACGCGATTAGCCAACTTTTAAATTCAGGGAAATTATCAAGAGTGTGCAGTCTTTTTACGGCCTGATTAAAATTGTTGCCGATGTTGTTTAACTGCATTCGGAGTTTTATCATCTCTGCCATTAAGTCGTCCAGGGAACTGTTCCTATATGTTGCTACAATCGGTTTGTCAAAAACCCTACGCCGCAAAAAATCACTCAACTTGCGGCAGGTGCTTTCTTTATATTGCCTTGCAAGTTTTTCATATTCATTCGGTGTTAGCCTACAAATAATTCTTTTTGTTCTGTTTGTTGTTTTTCCTTTCATCGCATATTCATTTTCACATTTTCAGATTCACAAAATCATTTCATACTCCCCGCCCACGAGTTCCGAGTAAGGGCGGCAAGATTTCGGTTGTATGACAACCGGACATCTTGCCGATTGCATGAAAGTGGCAATCTTCCAGCGTTTTTTAAGTTCTTAAAGACATTGAAGAATTTATCAATGCCATTTTTTTCTCAAATTTTTTTTAAGAATTCGATCTGACTGGTTCCAAAAAGCATCATAACTTTTGAATTAAATTTTTTTTTGCAGGTTTCCCAAAGTTTACCAGCCACTCATTTAGGTCTTTATGGTGCTTATATAGACAACTTTCATCCCTGTATTTGTTGGACAAGGACAAAGCATAGCGGCCGTAATTTTGTCCGGTCGGATCTGTATCTAAATAGAGTCTAACAATTTCATGCTGCTCCATAAAGGGACGGGCTCTTTCAAAGAAGGAAACGGAATTCAGAATTGTAAAATCGCTTTCAATTTTCTCTTGATTCTTATGGATTGCCATGAATGAAAGGAAGTCAAAAAAACCTTCAAAAACTGTTACTTCTTCAGCCTGATTGTTTATGGTAGTAATATTCTTTGGCGCGCTGCTGGCTTTGAAATATGGATTTCGAATTTCATATCCTCCGGAATCGTTTTTAAAACCAATTCCATAATAAATTTTACTGCGTAATTCGTAGCTCACTTCTTTACAAAATTGATCTGCTATATCAACCGGAATTCTTCTTTGTTCCAGATACTTCAACAACCCAAAAGAATTAATTGAATGCTCCTGGAGAATTTTGATTTTAGCTTCTGTTTCATACGTTACAGATTTCTGGAAATCCGGCCGATGAAAAGAAAAATTTCCATTGAGCTTTTGCAAAAATTCTGCAACAGTACAGTCGCTGTAAAGAATAGCAAAATCAATAAGATTGCCGCCTTTGCCCAGTCCATGATCATACCATCTATTAATTTTCCGGTTAACTTTAAAAGAGGCGGTTTTTTCATTTCGAAGCGGAGAAAGATACCAGTAATCAACACCCTTTATTTTTACAGGCTGAAAGCCTAATTTGAATAGATAATCTATCATGTCCATTTCTTTAACTTCGCTGATAGAAATCTTTGCTTGTTTTCTGAATTCCATAGCTTCACATTTGTCTGCCCAGGCAGGTTTTCAATTTCACAATCAGATGAACACACACAAAACTAAATATACCGGTTGGCTTCTACCTATCCTCATCATATTTTAATGAGGATGCAAAAAGCAAGCGTGTCTATTTTTGCATTCATTTCTCAACAATTAAAAATGTGCAGATATGCTAACAACAAACGATGTAGCCAGAGTATATGATACGATACTTAGTATTCCTGGTATGAATGAAGCGGTGAAGATTGATATCAAGATTTCTCGCAAAAATGTTTTATTACTAAACAGTGTTATTAAACGAGGATTGAATACAAAAGACGACGATAAAGTAATGAATTTACTTGGAAGCGTTCCTTCTGAAACGTTGCAGGAATTACGAACTTTTGCAGATGATTGTTTATCAAAAGCGGGACTGATAGAACTTAGTGAAAAGTTGAACTTATTAAGTGTAGCAAAATAAATTTTGTTCCTGATTTATTGCTAGCATAACTCTTTCTTTTGCAGACGGTTCGTTTCAAAGGCAGCTCCTTTGAAAAAAGATTAATAATAAACTTCTTAAAAAAAGAAAACGAAGAAAGTGCCGAAGTACTTGCCAGATTTAAATTAATGAAGAAACTGGTAACAACGCATATTTCATCCAGATAAAACACGCGGATCACGGAAACCTTTTGTGATTGTATTGGAAACTGAAAAAAAAATAAGAGTCGTAAGAAATATAAGGATGCAAAAACATAGCGAATAATTAGTACTGAAATTGTATTTCATAAATCATGTCCCTGCTCAATTTTTATTTTAAAATTGCAGCACTTATTTAAAGTGACATGATAGGAATTTAAGGAAGCAACTGAATTATAAAAACTTCGATGGAATGTAGAAAAATCACCAAATTTAGATTTTCGATTAAACTCAAAAAAAATGTGGGATTAGCTTTGTTCATTTCATACCGCATTCTCCTGTCGTGGCAAATGTATAAAATTCCTTTAATGAAAAGTCAACAAGGTTTTGTGATAATTGAACAAATAAACGGACCTAAATAAGTCCCTCATCAGCAAATGAATAATAGCCTTCACTTGTTACAATTATATGATCCAGTACTTTAATGTCATGATACTGGCAAGCTGATTTTATTTTAAAAGTAAGATCCTGGTCAGCCACACTTGGCTTTAAGTTTCCACTCGGATGGTTATGTGAAAGAATAATTGAAACTGCAAGAGATTTAATAGCTGTTGCTAATATCAATCTCGAATCCGCAATAGTTCCTGTTATTCCACCTGAAGAGGCTTGGTACACTCCAACTACTCTATTTGCACGATTTAGTAGTAACACTTTAAATTGTTCAAGCATGTTAATTTTGTTTTCATCCCAAATTTCTTTTAGGATACAATAAGAATCATGTGAAGATCTTACGCAAAGTCTTTCCGAAGCTTTTACTTTTGTTTTATAAACAAGTTCCACTTCCTGCTACTTTACACCAGCTTGGTTGATCAATCATCGTCTGTTCCATAACTTAAATCTTTTAAAGTTTTAAAAATTAATTATGGAACCATCACTGCTTTCACCCGATATAGACCATGAAGCAACGGAATAAATAGCGCAGCGGCTTTATGCCGGAATTTCATGGGCAATTCAGAGGATGAAAGCGAACTTTGTGGAATGAATTAATGAAGAAAATTATTTCGCTGTGCAAAATATTCGCAATTAAGTTGTGAAAAAAAGGAAATAATTTAGTGAAGGAAGAAGAACAAAAAAGACTGGGTCATAAATGCTCCTCTCTCGAAGTAATGGTTCTATTTTTTCATTTAATGCTAAGTTGATTAATGAAATTTGAAGGACTTATTCCAAATTGTTTTTGAAAGTCTCTTGAAAAATTAGTTGGAAGGGAATAGCCAATCATATATGCTACTTCATTGATCTTGTATTTTCCATTAGATAATATTTCTGCGCCTTTCTTTAAGCGTGAAAGGTTAATTAGTTCATTAGGAGTAAGATCTGACAAACCTTTTATTTTTCTGTATAATGTAGGCTTGCTCATGTTCATAATTGATGAGAGCCGATCTACGTCCAGCTCAGAATCGGTAATATGTTCATAGATAGCATCGTTCAGATTTTCTAAAAATTCTTTATCTGCTTTTGAGCAGGCGATTCCTTTAAGATGGGTGAGAGGTGAGCGTGCAAAGTATTCTTTAATAATGTTTCTGTTGGATAGAAGGTTTGTGATTTGTGCCTGGAGGTGATCTAAGGAGAATGGTTTTTCAATGTATGCGTCAGCACCTACTTCAAGCCCTTCTATTTTTGATTGTAATGAATTTTTTGCTGTAATTAAAATTATGGGTGTATGGCTATGTTGAAAATCGCTTTTAATTCTTTTACAAAGGCCAATTCCATCCATAACCGGCATCATGATATCACTGACAACGATATGTATATTTTCGTTTTCAAGAATGCCAATTGCTTCTTGTCCATTTAACGCAGGAAGTACATTGTATTTCTGTTTTAACTCTTGGCCTATATAATTTAAAATCTCTTTGTTATCTTCCACCAGTAAAAGATTCGGCTTTGATAAATCTATTTTTGATGAAAAATTGTTATCAGTAAAATTTGCTTCATCGTCCGCTCTGCCTTTATTTAAATTTATTTCTGTTTCCTGATGAATAGGCAAGGAAAGTAAGAAGATGTTTTCCTGTTCTTCAGATGTTTTTAGTAGAATGTTTCCATTATGTAATTGAGCCAATGATCTTGCTAAAGGAAGTCCAATGCCGGTTCCAGCTTCTTTTTCAGTTTCTTTTATTCTAAAAAATGGCTCAAATATTTTCTCTTTGTGATGGTCTGAAATAGTGTGCCCATCATTTCTTACTTCTATATGAAACATGGTATCTTCACTGCTAAACGGTAACAATTTTATTATTATAAAGCCATCCGCATACTTAATGGCGTTATTAAATAAATTACTCAAAATTTTTTTTACCGCTTCACTATCAATAAACGCATGAAGTGTTATTCGTGGAAGCATCAATTTATAAGAAAGGTTCTTTTGATCAGCAGCAGGCTTAAAAGTAGTATATACTTCGCTGACCAATTCATTGATATTTGTTTCAGAAAAAGTAAGGCTGAATTTGTTGGCTTCTGCTTTTCTGAAATCAAGTAGCTGATTGGTAAGATCGATAAGCCTTGTTGTATTCTTTTTCATCATTTTAAGACTTTCATTCACGTTATTATCAGTGATATTGCTGTTTAATAATTTATCCAGAGGCATTTTTATCAAAGTTAGCGGAGTGCGGATTTCATGAGCAAGATTGGTAAAAAAATTGATTTTTGCGTTATAGATTTCCCTTTCCGTATTTATTTTGATTGACTCTATCCTTCGTTTATTTTTCTCGGTCACTGCCAGATGGTAATACCTGAAAATAGTGATAATGATCGCTGATGCTACTAAAAAATAAAGCAGGTACGCCCATTTCGTAGCCCATAATGGCGAAAGGATTTCTAAATTTAAGAAAGTTTCTTTGTTATTCCATACACCTTCGCTGTTGGATCCTTTAACCCTAAAAGTATATTTTCCCGGAGGCAATTTGGTATAAAAAATTCTTCGGTTCTTTTTCAAGATTATCCAGTCCTTGTCTATCCCTTCCATTTTGTAGGAATATTCATTCATTTCAGGAATGATATAGCTTAGAGCGGCAACATCAATACTAATACTTGACTTGTCATAAGGTAGTTGAATATCCTTAGTGTATGTAATTGATTGATGTAATCCGTTTTTTTCATTTCCGATTGGGGCTTCCTCATTATTGATTTGTAATCCAGTAATATAAACAGGGGGGATAAAATTATTTTTAATGAAATCTTTTGGATTAAAACTGATCATTCCTTTTACGGTTCCAAAAAAGAGCGCACCATCGTCATTTTTAAAAGAAGAATTATAATTAAACTGTTCAGTTGGGAGGCCATTAGCAGAATGATAATTTGTAAATTGATTTTTGGCCATATCAAACCTGCTTAGTCCTTTTGCTGTTGATATCCAGAAGAAGCCTGAGTTATCTTCGATAATCCGGAATATCTGGTTGTCTGGCAAACCATCCTCAATGGTATAGTTTTTTATTATTCCAGTTTTTCTATCATAGTGTGACAGACCGCGTTCTGTACAAAACCAAAAGTTTTTTTGCTGATCCTCAAAGAGATTATTTACATAATTATTGATGAGGCTGTTTGCTTTTCCAGGCTGATAGTCTATCTGGCCTTTTATATTTTTGTCCTTGTTCAGAAAATAAACACCATTACCATAAGTTCCTACCCAAAGAGTTCCATTTTCATCTTCATGAATACATTGAATATGGCTGTTAAAGAAAGGCATTGCAGTAAAATTATTTTCCTTCTTGTTGTATTTAAAAAGGCCATACCATGTTCCGACCAATATTTCACCCTGCTTTGTTTTGTAAAGACTGATAATAAAATTACTTGCCAGCGAATTGGGTTTATTGGACGCATCATAATGTCTGATTACTTTGTAAGTTCTTAAATCCATTACGTCAAGGCCATGCTCATAAGTGCCAATCCAAAGTTCATTTCCATCTGCCACTATTCCATGGATATTCTGATAGGAAATGCTTCCAGGTTTATTATCCGCTTTGAATTTGGTGATGGAACCAGTTTTTAGATTGATCCTGTTCAGGCCTGCGTCTTCTGTTCCTACCCAAAGATTTCCATGCTCATCTTTGCATATTTCATGAACGATATTGCCACTTAAACTTTCCTTATCAGGTTCTGGAAAATACTTTTTAAACTCATTGTATTGCTTTGAATAATAATTTACTCCTCCGAAGAAAGTACCTATCCACGTTCCTCCTTCTTTATCCTTACAAATGGTTGAAATAACGTTGTCTGAAATTGAATATGGGTTACTGTAATCTTTAGAAATAATTTTAGTTTCGAAGGTTTTAATATTGAAGATATAAATTCCATTTTCAGTTCCCAGCCAGTATTCATCTGCTGATTGTCTGAAAATTTTATGAACGTGGACATCCTTGCTAACCGCATTATTTTTAAATAGATTTTTAATCGTTGAATTTTTATAATCAAATAATAATACCTTGTTCATACAACCAATTAATATTGATGAATCACCTACAGGATAGATGTCTTCAATCGGAGGCAGATTGGGTTCCTTTAAAATTTTTTTGATATTATAGTCGGAAAAACTATTTGTCTTTGGATTATAATGTTTTACGAGGCCGCTTGCTGTTGCTGTCCACACCTCTCCATTGTTAGAAATATGAAGGGCAATACTTTGATCATTTTTCAGATCGAATGCCACAATTTTTGAATTATGAGGGTTGTATTTATAAAGAGTAAGATTGGAAATGATCCAGATATTTTTCGCATGATCAGCGGCAATATACCGTACCTCACCTGAAGGTATTAATTTGAAAGCTGAGAATCTTTCCTGTTGTGGGTCGTAGAGATATATTCCGCTGGATGTGCCCACCCATAATTGTTCCTTTTCATCCTCAAATAAACTAAAAATGGAATTGCTTCCCAGGCTTTGTGCATCGGAGAGCACATTGTGAAATATTTTAAAAGTATTCCCGTCAAAACGATTTAATCCATTTCTGGTTCCTATCCATATAAACCCTTTCTTGTCTTGTAAAATGGTAGTGATAGTATTGCTTGAAAGTCCATTTTGAACCTGGTAATTTTTAAAATAATAGGAATCATTCTGTGCAAAACAAGCCGCTGCAATTATAGAAAAGCCTATTAAAATAAAAATTTTTTTCAAAATACAGTTATTATATAACAGCAGTGGTCGAATAAAAATTACAATTTACTAAAGTTATTTTACGGGGCTTTTTCTACCAAAAAAATTGAAAAGATTGACACCATTTGATTCTTAATTAATAACTACTGATTAGTATATATTTTTTAAGCTGACTAAATTTGAATCGTCAAAGTTTCAGGGAAGTTTTTATAAACCATGCCGCGATCAGATACCATGGTTTTATCAATCTCATTATAATTTCATTTATTAAACAAGACTAAATGAGCTATCTTTTTTACTCAAAAAAACGGGAACTTTTAATAGTTAAAATAGTTGCTGCAATTATTATGTCAGTAATCATTTTGCCCCTCAACGGTTTTGCATCCGGACCTGTTCTTAAGAAAGAGGTTAAAAATTCCAGAGATTTTTTTATAAATGATGCTATCATCATCAAAGGTCAGGTAACTGACGAAAATGGTCAGCCTTTGTCGGGTGTCAGCATCAATGAAAAAGGAACGAGGAATGGCACTGTTACAGACCTGCAGGGAAATTTTGAATTACGTGTTCAATCCTCAGCATCCATTTTACTGATCAGTTTTGTAGGTTACAACCTTCAGGAAGTGAAAGCAGAGCAGGAGTCACTTCATATTGTTTTGCAGAAAAATGTTAGCTCCTTAGATAGTGTTGTTGTTATAGGTTATGGTACACAGAAAAGGAGTGACCTTACAGGCTCGATTTCTTCTATTAAAAGTGATGATATAGCTTCTTTACCTGTCCCTGATATTGGTCAGGCAATTGAAGGGAAGGCCGCCGGTGTACAAATTGTATCTCCCGGCGCACCGGGCAGCAATGTTACCATAAGGGTACGCGGTGTTGGAACGGTCAACAACAGTGATCCCCTTCTAGTGATTGATGGAGTACCAACTGATGTTCCTTTAAATACTATTAACCCTGATGATATTGCTACGCTTGACATTTTGAAAGATGCTTCTGCTTCTGCTATTTATGGCTCCAGGGGAGCTAATGGGGTGGTTATCATTACCACAAAGAAAGGAAAGGCAGGACAAAATCACCTTTCCTTCAATGTTTTCATGGGAACTCAAAAAGCAACCAATATGGTGAAGATGCTCGATGCCTCTCAATTTGCCCTTTTAAATAATGAGATGCTGAAAAATAATAACCAACCTACTTATTCGGGTTATGCTAATTCAGATACGCTCGGTAAAGGGACTGACTGGCTGGACCGGTTATTCAGGACTGCGCCGATTCAAAGTTATTCACTTGCTTATTCCGGAGGTTCTGAGAAATACAATTATTATGTTTCTGCTGGTTACTTAAACCAGAAAGGCATTGTCATTAATACCGGTTATAAAAGATATTCGCTACAATTCAATAGCAATGCAAAAGTATTTGAATGGCTGAAGTTTGGCAATACCCTTACTTTAAGTCACGATGAAAAACCAAGCGGATCTTACGATATTCGTAATACCATGGCGGCTAACCCTACACTCCCGGTGTTTAATCCAGATGGGACTTACGCAGGACCGGTAGGGCAGCCCCAATGGGTAGGCGATGTGACCAATCCGATTGCCAAGGCAAAACTTGTTAAGAATAATACCAATGGTTATAATATACTTGGTTCTCTTTTTGGTGAAGTAACTATAGCAAAAGGGTTTACTTTTAAAACCAGCGGTGGTATACAGGCTCAGTTTTGGGATAGTAGGACATGGTCGCCTAAATACGATTATGAACCTATTCCGCAGCCGAGTTCTTATTTATCGCAACAGTATAATAAAAGCATCACGCTGAACTGGGACAATTATTTTACTTATGATACTCATTTTGGACAATTACATCACCTGGCTGCGATGTTGGGCACCAATGCTCAGAATAATCAAACCAATTGGATTGGTGGAAATATCCAGGGATTTGCCAGCGATGTTACCCAGCAGTTAAATAATGGCACCACTAATCCAAATGTAAATGGAACCGGTTATGAATGGGCACTTGCCTCTTATTTTGGAAGAGTCAATTATGATTTTGACAATAAATATCTGTTTACCGGAACCATAAGAAGGGACGGTTCTTCCCGGTTCGGAGAAAATAATAAATGGGGAACTTTCCCTTCCGTTGCATTGGCCTGGAGAGTATCACAGGAAAAATTTTTACAGCACACTAAATTTATTGACGACCTGAAATTACGTGCAGGTTATGGTGTCACAGGTAATCAGAACATTGGCAATTATTCATTTGCTTCTTCGCTTACATCCGCTGTTTATGTTTTCAATGGCAATGTTGTTCCTGCAGAAATCGCTATGGTAATGTCTAATCCAAATGTTCAATGGGAATCTGTAGAGCAATCAAATGTTGGTATTGATGGCACCTTGTTCAATCACAGGGTAACTTTTACAGTTGATGCTTATTTGAAAAATACTTCGAACATGCTGGTGCCAATGCCGGTACCGATTTCTACCGGATATTCTGATATCGTTGTTCCTTATATCAACACAGGAAAAGTGCAGAACAAAGGGATTGAAATAAGTGTGTCATCGAAAAATGTTGTAGGTCGTTTTACGTGGAACACGAATTTGAATATTTCTTTTAATAAGAATAAAGTAGTGGCGCTTTATCAAAATGCCCCTATGTATATCGGTAGCGGTATTGGTTTGAATGGAACTTTAGCAACCAATACTGTCGGATATTCTGTTAATTCATTTTACGGTTATGTAATGGATGGTATTTTTCAAACGCAAAAGGAGGTTGATGCGGCTTCAGTGCAGGTTCCGGGAGCCGATCCTTTTAATCGTACTTCTCCTGGGGATGTTCGTTTCAGGGATTTAAATAATGATGGTGTAATTAATGACGCGGATCGTACCATTCTTGGCAACCCTAATCCACAATTTATTTATGCTATGTCCAATGATTTTAGTTACAAAGGATTTGATCTGAGCATCTTTTTACAAGGAGTACAGGGTAATGATATTTTCAATGCCAATAATGTTTTCCAGGAAAGTATGGCGGTTGCCCAAAACCAGACTACAAAGGTTCTGGGTAGATGGGAAGGAGAGGGCAGCAGCAACAATATTCCAAGAGCTATATTTAATGATCCTAACAATAATTCGAGGATTTCCTCTCGTTTTTTAGAAGACGGTTCCTACATGAGAATTAAAAATGTAACGCTTGGTTATACATTGCCACACTCGTTTTTGAACAATACCTTTCAGAAAGCAAGGATTTATCTTTCTGCACAAAACCTTTTCACCTTTACAAAATATTCAGGCTTTGATCCGGAAGTGCCTGCAAACGGCGTAGATTATAATGTTTACCCTGTAACCCGTATCCTAAGTGTTGGATTAAATATCACTTTATAAAAAACTAACAAGATATGAAAGCAAATAAATTGGTCTTTACTTTTTTTGTTTTAGCAGCTGCGATTGCCGGGTGTTCTAAATCATTTCTTGAAAAAGCGCCGCTTGACTCAGTTAATACTTCTAACTTTTATAAAACTGCCGATGACGCAGTAGCAGCTATAAATGCCGCATATCAGCCTTTGCAACGTCCCAAGCTATACAATCTTAGGATGTGGACAACGGATATTATGGCAGGAAATAGTGAAGTTGGGGCAGGTGGTGGCACTGATGGAATAGAAACCAAAGATGAAGCAAATTTTGTAACAACAACAGATAATGCAGGAGTGCTTGACCTGTATAGAGGACCGGCACCCGGTATTCTTGCCTGTAATATTGTTTTGGAAAAGGTTCCTGCTATACAGATGGATGAAAATCTAAAGAAACGGATACTTGGGGAAGCTCATTTTCTGCGTGGACTCTATTATTTTATTTTGGTACGTTTTTTTGGTGATGTTCCGCTAATAACCAAACCACAAAATGTAGGCGATGATCTCAATCCTCCACGAACACCGAAAGCGGATGTTTATAAACAAATAATCAGCGATCTAACCACTGCTATGGACTCGCTTCCAGCCAGAGAAACTTATTCAGGTTCTGATGTTGGTAGGGCATCGAAAGGGGCGGCTATCGGACTTTTGGCAAAGGTCTATCTGACGTTAGGCGATTATCAAAAAACGGTTGATTTGTGTAAACAGGTAACTGCGTTAGGTTATAAATTGAATCCCAATTATGCCGACAACTTCTCTGCCACTAATAAAAATACCATTGAATCACTTTTTGAGGTGCAGTATAGTGGAGCAACTACTTATGGCTTCTTTGATGATTTTAACCAGGCCTCATGGGTAAGCACATTTACAGGACCAAGGAATTCTGATTTTGTAGGAGGAGCGTATGGATGGAATCAACCGACGCAGGAATTTGTTGACTCTTATGAGCCAGGAGACAAGAGAAAAGATGCAACTGTTTTGTATGAAGGAGGGCCAGCTTTTGATGGAAAGGATTACAAAGCCTCTTATTCCGGAACCGGCTATAATCTAAGAAAGTTTTTAGTGCCAAAATCAATCTCTCCGGATTACAACACCAACCCTGCTGATTTTATTGTGTTACGATATGCTGATGTTTTATTGATGGAAGCCGAAGCATTAAATGAATTAGGCCAGATGGATGCTGCAATTGTTCCACTCAATCAGGTTCGTGAGAGAGCAGGCTTAAATGATAAAGCGGCAAATATTTCGAAGGATGCAATGCGGCTTGTTATTCTGCATGAAAGACGTGTGGAACTTGCTTTTGAAGGCCAGAGGTGGTTTGATCTTATAAGGGTACAAAATGGGCAATATGGATTGGATTTTTTGCATTCGATCGGGAAAGTAAATGCTACTCAAAAGTTCCTGTTACTGCCTATTCCGCAGGTGGAACGTGATGCCAATCCAAATCTTACTCAAAACCCTGGATATTAATTATTGAAAAATCAGTAAACGAACTTTTATATGCAAATCCTATTTTTTCTTTTTCGAAAAAGCAATTTCAAAATTTTTCTTTACGGAATTTTGAGTGTCCTGCTTTCAGGTCTTTTATTTTTTTCCTGTAAAAAGATTGGAATAGTTATTCCGGCAGTCGTGAATGCTCCTTTGGCAATCAGCGCTTCCGATTCATCTCTTATTTTAAACCAGGCAAATCAAAATGCTACTGCTGTAACATTTAACTGGTCAACAGGAACTAATAATGGAACGAATTCAGCCATTGATTATACTTTTCAATTAGATAAGAAGGGTAATAATTTTGCTAATCCTGTTATTGTGGATATGGGCAGGCAAGCATACACACTGAGTTATACCACCGGCCGATTGAATGACAGTGTGCTTAAACATTGGAATATAAAGCCAGGAACAGCGGTTGATCTGGAAGCAAGAATCATAGCGAATGTTGCAGGAACGTCATCAGCCCCACAGATTTCAAATGCAAAAGGTTTAACAGTTACACCTTATGAGCCGGTATCTTCTACACTTTATATCATTGGTGGCGCTACTTCTACCGGTTGGGATAATTCCAAATCGGCGCCTTTAACCACTGATCCAAAAACTCCTGGCGGCTTTATTTACCAGGGAACGCTTTTACCGGGTACCTTCAAATTTATCACAACTCTTGGAAGTTTTTTACCTTCTTATAATATGGGCGCAGATAGCAGTAAGTTAGTATTTAGAACACTAGATTCTCAACCTGATGATCAGTTTACCATTACGGAAGCAAGCGTTTACAAAGTGTCTGTAAACCTGATTGATTTGACTATTAAAATTGAAAAGCTTGCTTCCTCTCCTTATTCAAAGTTGTGGATCATTGGAGATGCTGTTCCCAAAGGCTGGAATATAAGTACTCCGGATTCAATGATAAGTAACCCGAACAATGGATTTCTCTTTAAGTATAATGAGGTGCTGAAAGCCGGAGAATTTAAAATCCCCACAGCAGCAACCGGTGATTTTTCAGTTCCATTTTATATGCCGTTAAGCAATCATCCTGACCTCTCACAAACAGGAGTTCAATTGGTTCAAAGTGGAGGAGTTGATTACAAATGGAATATTACCAATCCCGGTGCGTATAAGATCACTTTGAATCTTTTGGATATGTCGATTCACATTGTGCCTTTTCAGCCTTACACCAAATTATGGATTGTGGGCGATGCCACACCTAATGGATGGAATATAGACAATCCAACTGTGATGACGGCAACCAGTGATCCGTATGTATTTACCTACACAGGACATTTGAATGCCGGTGAATTCAAAATTCCGGTAGCAACAGGAGATTGGGGAACTGATTTTTTCCGTCCTTATAAAAATCATCCCGATATTTCTGAAACAGGAGCTGAATTTGTAAAACATGGAACCGCACCGGAAGATACAGATGATTATAAATGGTTAATCCCAACAGCCGGAAATTATACAATCACTTTAAATCAATTGTACGAAACAATTTCGATTGTAAAGCAATGATAATGGTTTAAAATTAGAGAAGAATCAAAAGAAGTGTGGTGAAAGGATTTATTAATTTCATTGCTAAAAAAGTAAAGAATGAAAAACATCTTAATTGTTTGTTTACTATCCTTTAATGTAGTGTCAGGATTTAGTTGCAGAAAGAATGGCATCAAAGACAATACAGGTTTAATTAACAGGAACGATTCAGCTATAGTAAATATCAGTACCGATAAAGCAGCTTACTCACCCGGAAGCCAGGTTGTTTTTAAAATTGATAAAGATTTACCTAGAGGTACTACTATTAGCTATAAGTATTTGAATAAGGAAATTGATCGTCAAACGCTCACTGGTAACGCATGGAAATGGACTGCACCTATGCAGGATTTTGCCGGTTATATGGTAGAATTATCTGGTAATGAAAATGGAAAGGACAAAATATTCGGCTGCATAGCCGTGGATGTTTCTTCCGACCCTGCACGGTTTCCACGTAATGGGTTTTTATCAGAATATGGTCAAATGACTTCTGGTGAAATTAATAATGTCATGAGTTATTTGAACCGGTTGCATATGAACTGGATTCAATTCCAAGATTGGGAATTCAAGCATCACATGCCTTTGGCGGGAACTCCTGCAAACCCCGCAGCTTCATGGAAAGATATTGCTAACCGCACCAATTATAAATCAACTGTACAGGGTTACATTCAATCGGCAAAATCGTTCAACATGAAAACCCTGTCATACAATCTGTGCTATGGAGCATTGAATGATGCAGCAGCTGATGGGGTTTCGGAGGAGTGGTATTTATTTTCTGATAAAAATCATACTAATAAAGACGTTTTTAAATTGCCTTCTCCACCTTTCAAAAGTTGGATCTATTTTGTGAATCCGGCGAATAAGGGTTGGCAGAATTTTTTGGTAGCGAGGAATGATGACATGTACAAAGTGTATGACTTTGATGGTTACCAGATAGACCAGGTTGGAAACAGGGATAAAACATTATACGATTATAATGGAACCGAAGTGGATTTATCTTCGACTTTTAATCCTTTCATCAATGCAATGAAGGCAAGTGATCCTGACAAAGCGTTAGTGATGAATGCAGTTAACCAATACGGACAGGAAGGGATTGCAACTGCACCTGTTGATTTTTTATATTCGGAAGTCTGGGCGCCCAATGAAGAATATAGTGATCTGGCTAAAATCATCCAGGCCAACAATAAATTTTCAAACAACACGAAGCAAACCATATTAACTGCTTATATGGATTATAATCTTGCTGAAAATCCGGGTTATTTTAATACTCCGGGGGTGCTCCTTACTGACGCGGTAATTTTTTCTTTTGGTGGCGCTCACCTTGAACTTGGAGACCACATGCTTGGTAAGGAATACTTTCCCAATAATAATTTGCAGATGAGAGATGATTTAAAAACTGCAATGATTCATTATTACGATTTCCTCACAGGATATCAAAATATTTTACGTGATGGAGGTACTTTCAATAACCCCTCCGTTACTTCTGGCGATCAAAAAATAAAATTAAATAACTGGCCACCTGCTACTGGTTCGGTTTCAGTCATTGGAAAAGAGGTAGGCAATAGGCAGGTAATTCACTTCATTAATTTTTCAAACGCTTCTTCTTTGGAATGGCGTGATGCAGATGGAAAACAACCGTTGCCACCAACGTTTGCTGATTGCAGGATTAATCTTCAAACCAGTAAAAAGGTAAAGAATATCTGGTTTGCTTCCCCTGATATAAATGAGGGTGCTTCCCAAGATATTTCCTTTAATCAATCTGACGATCGGATCACTTTTACATTGCCTTTTCTCAAATATTGGGACATGGTTGTCGTCGAGTATGAATAATATCCACCATTTAATTTTTTCAAATGAAGAAAACTGTTTCCATTTTCATCATCAGCATTGGCATAATTCTTACGGGCTGTAATATCATGAACAGCGCGACTACCAACAATAATAACATCATTTATCAATCTAAGGAATTTTCTGTTTACAGGGATAGTGTGGTGCAGGATTCATATGTTGCAAAAGCGATTTCAAGAACTGAAATTGTATCCAATTATGTAAGCCCCGAGAATGAATTTAAAAGCCCTGAAGTGAAATTTAAATTTAGCATCAACGGTGCTGATAATTCT
>JBQCFI010000070.1:0-2123 GCA_051959325.1 Ginsengibacter sp.
AAATTCGCTTATCCAATTGCTGTTTTCTTCTCTTTTAAATAATCGAAACATGCTTACTTATATTTTATTTTTTGCTGCGGGTGTAATTGTTGCTGCTTTTGTTTTCGCCGTTTTACACCGGTCTGTTTTAAAAAGCCAATCAACGGCTTTGCAGGAAAGATTGCAACAACAAATAAATATCCAAAACCAGCTGATGAAAGAAAAGCAACAGTTGGAATCCATGAAAGACGGGTTGATTGCGAGGGCGGCAAAAGCGGAACGTACCGCCGGTTTTCTGCAGGAAAAATTACAGCAACAAAAAGAAGAATTGAACCAGATCGGCGAAAGTTTCAAATTTGAATTCAGAAATCTTGCTCAAAATATCCTGGAAGAAAAGACACAAAAATTTACCGAGGTGAATGAAGAAAAGATGAAAGCGATTTTGGATCCATTGAAAAATGACCTGGGTATTTTCAAACAAAAAGTGGAGGAAACGTACGATAAAGAATCGAAGGAACGGTTCTCGCTGGGAAAAGAAATTGAGCGGCTGGTGATCATGACGCAACAGGTAAGCGCTGAGGCCAATAATCTTACGACCGCCTTAAAAGGAAATAATAAGATGCAGGGCAACTGGGGAGAAATGATCCTCGAAAGTCTTTTGGAAAACAGCGGCCTCACCAAGGGAAGAGAATACTTTTTGCAGGAGTTTATACGCGACCATGCCGGAAATATAATTAAAGATGAAAACGGGGCAGGCCTGCAACCGGATGTAACTATATGCTATCCAGATGAAAGGAAAATTATTATCGACAGTAAAGTTTCATTGCTCGCATGGGATGAATTCATCGCTTGTCAGCATGTAGAAGACCAAAAACGTTGCCTGCAGCAACACGTGAAAAGTATTCGCGCTCATATAGATGGATTGAGCAGAAAGAATTATCCAAAATACGCATTGGCACTGAATTATGTGCTTTTATTTATTCCGATAGAACCGGCATTTTTGGAAGCGGTAAAAACCGACATTTTACTTTGGAAATATGCTTATGATAAAAAAGTTTTGCTGGTAAGCCCGACCAATTTATTTGCCGTTTTAAAAATTATTGCTGATCTGTGGAAAGTAGAGCAGCAGAATAAAAATGCGATTGATATAGCTGAAAAAGCCGGTTCCCTTTATGATAAATTTGTTTTGTTCTTCGACAATTTTGAAACCGTGGGTAGAAAAATAAATGAAGCAAATTCCACGTATGAAAGTGCGATGAAACAACTTTCGACCGGCCGTGGAAACGTCATCGGACGCATCGAAGAATTAAAAAAAATGGGCGCTAATGCCAGCAAGCAATTGCCGGACAAAGTCTTATCCGAATATTAAATTCCTGTTATTCCGACAAAAAAAAGAAAATACGAATCAGCCTTATTTGTTTTTTTGCTGCACCTTTTTTGCCATCCTTTCTCGATGCAACAGGATGGAGTCTCAGTAATTTTCTGTTTTCACATTAATAGGCCCTTGCAAACAAAACCCTTTCCACGCTTGGTTTCCCAGTGAGAATATCTTTGCCTTCTTCTTTCGGATTGTCTAAAGGGATACAACGAATCGTTGCCTTTGTAAGCTCTTTTATTTTCTCTTCTGTTTCTGCGGTTCCATCCCAATGGGCGGAAATAAATCCGCCTTTTTCGTCCAGTAATTTTACAAATTCATCCCAGGTGTCGGCTTTGGTGATGTGTGCATCGCGGTATCCTTGCGCTTTTTGATAAATGTTATTTTGGATATCCTCCAGTAAGACCAAAACGGTATTGGCCAGGCCATCCAGGGATACGGATTCTTTTGTTTTGGTGTCCCTGCGTGCCACTTCAGCGACATTTTTTTCCAGGTCCCTTGCGCCGATCGCAATGCGAACCGGTACGCCTTTCATTTCATATTCCGCAAACTTCCATCCGGGGCGGCGGCTGTCATCGTCGTCGTATTTTACCGAAACTCCTATCGCTTTAAACTCCTGCATTAAAGGAATTACTTTTTCATCAATCATTCTCTTTTGTTCATCGCCTTTGAAAATGGGAACAATTACCACCTGTATGGGCGCTAATTTTGGGGGAAGCACCAATCCGTCATCATCGCTGTGAGCCATCACCAACGCACCAATCAATCT
>JBQCFI010000071.1:0-6901 GCA_051959325.1 Ginsengibacter sp.
TATTGAAAAATACCTCAATAGTATTGTTAATATCAACGATGTAAGGCCTTCTGTAAAAAAATAGAATTTACTTTTAAGATACCACTTTTTGAAGCAGACGATTAATGAATACAAAAAAGAATGCAGTAAAGCAACATAAAAGCCTAATTTTTAATTTGCTCCGGCCATACTATTGCTCAGTATGGCTGTTTGTTTTTATTACAAGCTCCTGTTGTGTTTTGGGACAGTCAAAAAACGACGCGATTTTAGCGCCGTTGTCAGTGGCCAAAAACGGTCATTTAATTTACAATCCTGATTCCTTGGGAAACCGGATTCCTGATTTTTCTTACTGTGGGTACAAGGCTTCGGACCAACCAATTCCTGATGTTCCGGTGAAAATTGTCGTGCCGCTTACCAGCGGAGATGCAACTCTGCGAATCCAATCTGCTATAGATTATGTGGCTAAATTACCTATAGATAATAATGGGTTCCGTGGAGCGGTTTTGTTGCAAAAAGGCACTTATAATATTTGTGGTCAATTGAAAATAGAAGCATCAGGAATTGTAGTGAGAGGAAGCGGTATGAATGATGGCACTGTTCTTTTGGGGACTGGTTTAGGACGTGAAACATTGATCAGGATCAATGGAAAGAATGATAAAACGTTCGGTACTGAAATTAAAATCACCGATGCGTATGTACCGGTTAATGCAAACAAGTTCCACGTCAAAAATGCATCTTTTAAAACAGGTGATTTCATTACCATTCACAGGCCTTCAACAAAAAATTGGATATCTCTTTTGGGCACTGAAACTTTTGGAGGCGGCGTACCAGCGCTTGGTTGGAAACCTGGCGAAAGGGATATTTATTGGGATAGAAAAATTATGGGAGTAAATGGAAATACCATCACGATTGATGCTCCAATTACTACCGCGCTTGATACAACTTATGGCGGCGGGACCGTGGCAAAATATACTTGGCCAGGAAGGATCACCAATGTTGGCGTTGAAAATTTAAGCTGCCAGTCCACCTTTGATGAAACGAATCCAAAAGATGAAGCACATCGTTGGATGGCCATAACGATGGAGAACGTAATGGATGCGTGGGTTCGCCAGGTGGTGTTTAAACATTTTGCAGGCAGCGCCGTTGATGTACTGGCAACTGCAAAACGGATAACTGTTGAAGATTGTAAATCACTTGCCCCAATTTCAGAAATTGGCGGCCAACGCAGGTACACTTTTTTAACTAGCGGCCAGCAAACTTTAATTCAGCGTTGTTATGCGGAAAGAGGTTATCACGATTTCGCGGTTGGTTTTTGTGCACCAGGCCCAAATGCATTTGTACAATGTGAGTCAGAGCGCCCGTACAGCTTCAGTGGCACTATCCAGAGCTGGGCTTCAGGTGTTTTGTTTGACATAGTAAATGTGGACGGACAGGCACTGCGTTTTGATAACCGCGGCCAGGATGGACAAGGCGCAGGATGGACAGCAGCGAATTCCGTTTTCTGGCAATGCAGCGCGGCTCTTATTGATTGTTACAAACCTCCAACTGCAAATAATTATTCTTACGGCTCCTGGTCGCAATTCAATGGCGATGGATATTGGGAAAGTTCCAACGAACATGTGAATCCACGTAGCCTGTTTTATGCACAACTGCAGGATAGATTGGGCAAAGATGTTTCGCATTCCTCTTATCTTTTGCCAATAGAATCAGAAGCATCCAGTAGTCCTTCCGTTGAGGTAGCTGCGCAATTAACTGCCGAAGCAGCAAATCCGGCACCGTTATTATCTGATTGGATTGATGATGCAGCCAAAAGAAATCCTATCCTCATTGATGCCGCCGGTGCTAAAACCGTTGATGAAGTTGGAGTAGAAAAAATCCCGGTAATTGCAAACGCACCGGCTTTGCAAATAGAAAATGGATGGCTGGTGCGCGGCAATGTTGTTGTCACAGGTAGCCGTTTTGAAGTGCCGTGGTGGAATGGTAGCATACAACCAAAAGATTTACCGAAAATGAAACCCGCTATTACCCGTTTTGTTCCCGGCCGTATTGGAAAAGGTTTGACCGATGACCTTGACGAAGAAACGAATAATATGGAAAAGAACCATATTGTCGCAGCTGAACAAAATTATCCGCTTTGGTACGATCGCCGTCTTGATGATCATGAAAGAGTAAGACGGATGAACGGCGATGTATGGCCACCCTTTTATGAAATGCCATTTGCCAGAAGTGGTAAGGATACTGCCTGGGACGGACTTAGCAAATATGATCTTACAAAATATAATCCATGGTATTGGAGCCGTTTGAAGCAATTTGCAGATCTTGCAGATCAGAAAGGACTTGTCCTCATACATCAAAATTATTTTCAGCATAATATCATTGAAGCAGGAGCTCATTATGCAAATTTTACGTGGAGGCCTGTAAATAACATTAATAATACCGGCTTTCCTGAACCGCCACCTTATGCGGGCGACAAACGGATTTTTTTAGCGCAACAATTTTATGATGAAACCAATCCGGTGCGAAGGCCTTTACATGAGGCTTATATCCGGCAATGCCTTAATTATTTTAAAGACAATAATGGGGTAATTCAATTTACTGCCGCCGAATTCACTGGCCCAAGACACTTTGTGGCTTTTTGGCTGGATGTAATTAAGCAATGGGAAAAAGACAATAGTAAAAAAGAAATTATTGGTTTGAGTACTACGAAAGATGTACAGGATTCTATTCTTGCAGACCCTGAACGCGCTCCTGTTGTAGACATCATTGATATCCGTCAATGGCACTACGAGGCTAACGGAAATCTGTATGCGCCGAAAGGTGGGGCGAGTCTTGCGCCCCGACAATGGGCAAGATTATTAAAACCTAAAGCAAGTTCATTCGAACAGGTGTATAGAGCGGTTCTTGAATATCGTCAAAAATATCCGGGAAAAGCTGTCATGTATTCCGCTGATGGGTATGACCGTTTTGGATGGGCGGCTTTTATGGCGGGAGGTTCGCTGGCGGACATTCCAAGGGTTTATGATGCAAAGTTTTTGGAAGATGCTTCATCGATGCTGCCTTTGTCTGATTCATCGAATGCCGGCGAATATGTATTGGGAAAAAAAGATGGATATATTGTTTACGGAAAAGGATCAGTTAAACTTGATCTTTCCAAATCTTCCGGCCGATTTAATGCTTCCTGGATTGATCCTCAAAACGGGAAAGAAATAAAATCGGAAACTGTTGAAGGAGGAAAAATTCTTGATTTAAAATGTCCTGTTGGTAGCGATGTAATCTTGTGGTTGCATAAATAGCAAAATAGGAATTTGAAATATTTATTTGTTTACTGGATAGCCCTTATTTAATTCGTTTAATCGTGTAAATAATTGAACAGTTTTTTAATTTGAATGATTGATAAAATAACATATAAAATTCTTTTGTTCACGTTTTTTGCTGTATCGTTTTCTTCTAACGGTAGAGCACAAACGGAAAAATTTTCAAAGCTTATCGTTTCTCCGAATGGACATTATTTGATGGAAAAAAATGGAGAGCCCTTCTTTTGGCTCGGTGATACAGGATGGCTGTTGTTTTTAAAATTGAATCGCGAAGAAGCGGATAAGTATTTGGAAGACCGAAGGAAAAAGGGTTTTAATGTAATCCAGGTGATGGTAGTTCATTCTCCCGGCGAAGTGAATGTATATGGTGACAGTGCCTTAATAAATAAAAATGTGACTACGCCAAAAGTTACTCCTGGAAATAAATTTTCCAATAAAAGCGAATATGATTTTTGGGATCATGTGGATTATATAATTGACAAAGCGGCACAGAAAGGATTGTACATAGCGCTCGTTCCGGTTTGGGGAAGCAACGTAAAAGCAGGTCTGGTTAATCAGCAGCAGGCAAAAATTTATGGCACATGGCTCGCAAACCGCTACAAAAATAAGCCGAATATTATTTGGATAAATGGCGGTGATATTCCTGGCAGTGATTCTATAAAGGTTTGGAATACGATAGGTAAAACATTGGATTCAATTGATAAAAATCATCTCATCACTTTTCATCCAAGAGGCCGCACCATTTCTTCTTTATGGTTTCAAAATGAAAAATGGTTAAAATTGAATATGTTCCAGTCTGGCCATAGAACGTATGCACAGGACACCTCCTCATCCGAGCCTTTCAGATTCGGTGAGGACAATTGGAAATATGTAAATCTTGATTTTAATAAAACGCCTGTGAAGCCAGTGTTGGATGGCGAGCCTTCTTATGAAGGGATTCCTCAAGGGCTGCACGATACTTTGCAGCCACGATGGAAAGCGCAGGATGTGCGCCGATACGCCTATTGGAGCGTGTTTGCAGGCGCTGCAGGTTTTACTTATGGTGATAATGCCGTGATGCAATTTCGTAAAGCCGGAGAAAAAACGGGAGCTTATGGCGCACATGATTATTGGTTCGATGCCATCAATGATCCGGGCGCCGGGCAAATGATTTGGCTAAAGAAACTCATGTTGTCCAAATCCTATTTCGATCGCATACCTGCGCAGGCTTTAATTGCTGATCCGGGGAAAAAGTATGATTACATTGCCGCAACAAGCGGAAAGGATTATGCATTTTTTTATGATTATACCGGGAGAAATTTTAAAGTGAACATGAAAGAGATTCCGCTTGCAAAAGTTAGTGCTTCATGGTACAGCCCACGAAATGGAAATAAAACCCGGATAGGAATTTTTTCAACCAATGGCATTCGGCAGTTTAATCCTCCCGGTGAAGAAAAGGACGGTAATGATTGGGTATTGATTTTGGAAAAAAGCGAATGAAGAAATTTTTTATTATAGCATTTGTAGGTGTTTTAGGAGTTTCATGTACAAAAAGTGTATACATGTTTACCGGTTTTCATGAACCGGCAAATGCAGGCTTGCGGCTACTTTACAGCTATGATGGTTATAAGTGGCAAGACCTCCATACTGTGTTTTTGAAGCCTATGGTTGGTGATAAAATAATGCGCGACCCTTCCATCGTGCAAGGGCCGGATGGAGTTTTTCATTTGGTATGGACATGTGCGTGGAAAGGAAACAAGGGTTTCGGCTATGCAAGTTCAAAAGACCTTATTCATTGGAGGGAAGAGCATGTGATTGATGTAATGAAAAATGAACCAACGACAGTAAATGTTTGGGCACCTGAAGTATTTTACGATGATTTGGGAAAACAATTTATTATCATTTGGGCTTCCACCATTCCCTTCAGGTTTCCAAAAGGAATTGAAGATGAAGATAATAATCACCGGATGTATTATACAACAACCAAAGATTTTAAGACTTTCAGCGATGCAAAACTTTTTTATGATCCGGGCTTTAGTGTGATTGATTGCCAGATTTTAAAGCGCGAAAAGAAAGACTATGTCTTGATATTAAAAGATAATACAAGGCCGAATCGAAATATAAAAGTTGCTTTTAGCAAAAGTGCGTTAGGCCCATATGGCAAGCCTTCTGAAGCATTTACGCCTTCATATACTGAAGGGCCGGCAGTTGAAAAGGTAGGCGATGAATATTTAATTTATTTTGATCAGTATAAGGATAAAATATATGGCGCAGTGAAGACAAAAGATTTTAAAACATTTACCAATATAACAAAAGAAATAAGTGTACCAGAAGGCCACAAGCATGGAACTATTTTTAAAGTGAATAAAAAAGTATTAAATAAATTATTGAAATTTTCAAGTCATAAATAAACTAAGATGCAAGAAAAAGAAAAAACATCCCGCCGCAATTTTTTAAAGAAAAGTTCTTTGGCTGGCGTTGGTTTACTGACAATTCCACAGTTGGTTTCAACTGCTTTTGCTGAAGAAAAAAGAAACAAAAAAATTGTTATTTCTAAAGATGACGTTATCCTTTTCCAGGGCGATTCTATCACCGACGCCGGTAGAAAAAGAGATAAGACAAATCCGAACCAGGCTTCTGCGCTGGGAAGCGGGTATGCAATGATTGCTGCATCGGGATTGCTTTATGATTATCCGGGTAAAAATTTAAAAGTTTACAATCGCGGAGTAAGTGGTAATAAAGTATATCAGTTAGCCGACCGGTGGGATAATGATACTTTGAATTTGAAGCCAAACGTATTGAGCATTCTGGTTGGCGTAAATGATTTCTGGCATACGCTGGTTAATGGTTATAAGGGAACCATAAAAACCTATACGGATGATTACAAAACTTTGCTAGACAGAACAAAACAAGCCCTCCCGGATGTAAAACTCATTATCGGTGAACCTTATGCAGTCATTGGGGTAAAAGCTGTTGATGAAAAATGGTATCCTGCCTTTGATGAATATCGCAAAGCTGCCCGTGAAATTGCAGCAAGTTATGATGCGGTTTTTATTCCCTATCAAAGTACTTATGATAAGGCACAAAAGTTAGCCCGTGGCGCATACTGGACAGTGGATGGCGTACATCCGACTTTAGCCGGTGCACGTCTGATGGCTCATGCATGGCGGGAAACAGTAAAAGGATAAATAAGCAGGATTCTTATTCTGCTCCAGAGATTCAGGGTGCTAAATCATTTTGTTCAACAAAAAATCGTAATTAAAATCAATGAAAGATAGTGTAAATAAAATATGGATGGTGATGATTTTAGTTTGCGTATATGCTACCACGTTAGCTCAGGATACGGTTCATTATTCAGGGAACACCTTGTCAAATGTAGATTATCATGACGGGCAACTGCGGCTTGCGAGAGGAGTACACAATATGCAGGTACTTCGGGCAAATCGTGCTCATCCTGATGAAGCAGATGGTTTTGGCTGGACGTACAATCATCAACCCATGTTGGCTTACTCGAATAATACTTTTTATCTTGAATACTTAAGCGATAGTATTGGTGAAAGTGTTCCACCGGGACATACTTTGCTCATGACTTCAAAAGATGGCTACAACTGGTCCAAGCCATCCGTTAT
>JBQCFI010000072.1:0-3140 GCA_051959325.1 Ginsengibacter sp.
CGATGAATGAAGGTGCTTTGGGCGTTACCTGTGCGCTGCAGTACCCGGTAGATGTTTTTGCAAAGACTGATGAACTGGTGGCACTTGCAAAAGAAGCCTCCAAATATGGCGGCACGTATATCAGCCACATCCGTAGCGAAGGCAATCAGTTAATTCCTGCGATCAATGAGATCATCACCATTGCAAAAGAAGCGAATATACCGGTTGAGATCTGCCATTTAAAAGCGTCCGGCAAGGACAATTGGGGTAAGATGGACAGCGTAATACAAATGGTAGAAACTGCCCGCAAACAAGGCGTTGACATCACAGCAGACATGTACACTTATACCGCAGCAGCCACAGGTCTGACATCCTGCTTCCCCCCTACTCTGCAGGATGGAGGTTTTGGAAAACTCAGAGAGCGTTTACAGAACCCTGCTATCAGAAAACAAATGATAAAAGCCATGAATTCTTATGCGAACGATTGGGAAAATGAATATTATTCATCAGGCAGCCCGGATCATATTTTGCTCCTTTCTTTTAAACAGCATTCACTGAAAAGATTTACCGGCAAAACATTGGCAGAAGCGGCAAAAATGCGTGGTACCTCCCCGGAAGAAACAGCGATGGACCTGATCATACAAGACAGCACAAGGGTGGGCGTTGCTTATTTTGTAATGGATGAAAATAATATTAAAAAAGAAATTGTATTGCCCTGGGTGAGCTTTGGAAGTGACGAAGCAGCTTATACAAACGAAGGCGTATTCTTAAAATCAAATGCACATCCCCGTGCCTATGGAAATTTTGCAAGAGTGATTGGCAAATATTCCCGCGATGAAAAATTAATGACCTTGCAACAGGCTATTTATAAACTGGCCAATCTGCCTGCCACCCATTTAAAACTACAAAAACGTGGAGCGCTCAAAGTGGGCAACTATGCCGACATTGTAATTTTTGATCCTGCAAAAGTACAGGACCACGCTACTTATGATAAGCCACATCAATATGCAACTGGTGTAAGTGATGTGTTTGTAAATGGTATGCAGGTATTAAAGAATGATCAACCTACAAGTGCGTCCCCCGGAAGATTTTTAAAAGGGCCCGGGTATAAAAAGCTGTAGATTTTCTTGCTTTGCTGAAGATTTTCACACAAAGAAAACCAATGGACAAAGTTCGGGACTGATCTCTCTTAGTGTGCCTTCGCTTCTTTGTTTCCTTCCTGTGAAGAGAAGAAGAAGATTTTCGCACGAAATAAACTAAGGGACAAAGTTTGCGAAGGACTGATCTCTCTTCGTCTGCCTTCGATACTTCGTTTCCTTTGTGTGAAGAGAAGAAGAAGCAGCTTCTCACACGAAGTAAACTAAGGGCCAAAGTTGCCAGCTATTCCCAATATTGTGGCAGCATAATTTATTATTGGTTGAATTTTAATATAGTTCCCTTTCCACCGCAGACCCACCCATGATTTGCGTCGGTAAAATGCACTTCTATTAGCGATTTAGAGATAGACCCGCTCAATGCTACTTCTTTTGTCCAGGTATTTCCGCCGTCAATCGTTTTAAAAATACGCGGACCATCGGTGATGTAACCAACGTTTGAAGAAACAAAATGGATATCATGATAAGTATTGTAAGTGCAATCAAAGACTTTATTCCATGAAGCGCCTCCGTCGAAAGTCCTTTCAATGGATGTGGTATTGGAAATATAACCAGTATCTGGATTAAGAAAAAAAATGGCCCCTCCCTGGTCAAGGCTGATTGTATCGGTATTGACTCTTTGCCAATCCGAACCACCATTTTCAGTCTTAAAAACACCCGCGGTTTTAAACACCCAACCGGTTTGTTCGTTGATAAAAAAAAGCGAATTCCATCCGTTCGAAGGCGCAAAACTATAAAGCTTTGTCCAATTATCGCCCGCATCAATTGTTTTCCAGACACTATTCCCAATAGCATAAGCAACGCTTGAATCTGTAAAAAAAATGTCTGTTAAAGCAGCGTCCGGCGAAGTCTTGGTAGTAAAGCTCGCCGCGCCATTATGCGTTACAACAAGTTGATTGAGACAAATAAGAATCGCATTCATCGCGCTTCCCATCGTGAGATTAAAAACAGGTGTCGAAACCACTCCTGGAGGTAATGGAAGCTTAGACCAGTTGTCACCACCATCTGATGATTTGTAAATATTTGTGCCGACAGCAAATCCTGTATTGTTGATAAAGAAGATATCGAGAAGGCCAGTTGAATCATTAACTGGTATTTTCTTCCATCCCGCAGAAAGCGTGTCGCTGGCGACAGAAGAAACCCTCGATTCATTTTTCCCTTTAGTGCAAGATGTCAGTACCAAAATTAGAATTGAAAGTATAAGCAGTTTGTTCTTCACACTTTATAATTTAAGAGTATAAACGAAATGCGAAAGTAGATTATTGCAAATCTTTTTTCCACAGATCCGTAGAATGTTCAGGTACAAGACACACTGCTGTCCGTGTATTTCCAACTGCGGATAATAAGAAACCATACCTGTTCTGAGGCAGCACCGTATATTTTAAAAATATTATGGTGAAGGTGTTGCCGGATTAATAATATACAGGAACATTGACTCTTTCAATGTAAGCGGTTATTTCTTAGAATGGCTATAGCATGTTCAACCAGATGATCTGCAAAACTAAGTATAAGGTAACGGCACATTTGATATCGAAGTCCGAAAACTACATAAGTTTAAAATTGCGTCTGTACCAGTAGAGCAACAAATAAACGGAAATTTTGTTTTGCAAAAACCTCCAAGGTACCAGACCAGGAGGCTTGTTCTATTACTCTTTTATTCTCTATTTATCAATGATGTGACGCTAAAACAGGAGGAGTTGCTGGTGGCACAACATTTTGAATCGGTTTTATAGACTTTAAATAGGCAAAAACTGCGCTCAGTTCGTTATCCGTCAGGTTTCTAAAATCCTGCCATGGCATGGGTGGCAACAGGCCGCGGTTATTTTTCATCCCTTTCCATTTTCCCTCCCGAATTGCTGTGAAAAACTGATCTTTAGACCAGCTTCCAACTCCTGTTGCATCTGGTGTTAAATTATCAGCGTAACTAATGCCCCAGGGGCCTGCCCAGGCTGTTTCATCAGAGGTAACTGCAAGACCTTTACTTTCAATCTCTTTGCGATTTACATC
>JBQCFI010000073.1:0-7067 GCA_051959325.1 Ginsengibacter sp.
CTTGTAACATTTTGCTGCCTACAAGCCCGGTAGCGCCTACCACTGCAATTTTCATTTCTTTATTGGTTTATTTTTTAGCCTGCGAATTTAATGCATTTGATTTTTTTGATAAAATAAACTCCTTATCTTTAAAACAAACTATTAATGCATGAGAAAAAAATCTTTCATTTTCTTCTATTCCTTATTTATTTTCAATTTCGCGGATGCGCAGTTGAAAGAAGATTTTAATGATGGCGACTTTTCTAAAAATCCAGTCTGGGCAGGTGATTCCGCCGATTTTACCATAAACAATTTATTGCAATTGCAAAGTAATAATACAACAGACGGAAGCAGTTTTTATTTGAGTTCTGTGAATGAAACTGCTGCCAACGCACAATGGGAATTCTGGATTCGGTTGGCTTTTAATCCTTCTTCTGCAAACTATGTAGATGCTTATTTAACAGCTTCTTTTCCAAACCTAACATCTGTAAATACAACCGGTTATTTTGTAAGAATTGGAAACACCGAGGATGAAATCAGTCTCTACCGCAAAAATGCCGGTGGCACAAATACCAAAATTATTGATGGTGAAAATGGGATTTTAAACCACAGCAATAATAGTTTAAAAATAAAAGTGGTGCGAAATCCATTGAATGAATGGACGCTTTATCGCGACATAACAGGAACAGGAAATAATTATCTGCCAGAAGGAACAGCAATTGATTCTACTTATACCAGTTCTGCTTATTTTGGATTTTTAATTAAACAAAGTACCGCTGCTTTTTTTCAAAAACATTTTTTTGATGAAATTGTTATAAATGATTTGGTTCCCGATACCACAGCGCCTCACATTCAATCTGCAGCCGTTATTTCTCACTCACAGTTGGACATTTTGTTTGATGAAGAAGTGGAGAACGCAAGCAGTACATTATTTTCAAACTATTTTGTAAATAGTGGATTGGGAATGCCCTCGGTATTAAAAGCAGACTCAATAAATCCACGATTGATCCATCTTTCATTCGATAAATCTTTTACTAACGGCTTCGAATACACGTTAATAGTAAATGGAGTAAAAGATCTATTCGGGAATGGGATGGTAAATGAAAAAATTGCTTTTGCTTTTTTTGCTCCACAGATGTATGATATTATTATTGATGAAATTTTTCCGGATCCAATTCCGCAAATCCAGCTGCCGCTTTTTAAATTTTTAGAATTAAAAAATTTGTGCACTTTTCCAATCAATTTGAAAGACTGGAAAATAATTGACGGCAGTTCTACAGCCATGTTGCCTTCTTACGATTTGAAGGCCGATAGTTTTGTAATTGTTTGCGCCAGTAATTCAGCAAGTTATTTTCTGCCTTACGGCCCAACAATTGGAGTTGCTAATTTTCCTTCCATGAATATTACCGGTGCAACGATCGTTTTAAAGTCTTCAGAAAATAAGACGATTCATTCGGTTCAGTATGATCTGAATTCTTATAAAAATGAATTAAAAAAAGCCGGCGGCTGGTCATTGGAAATGATCGATTCAAAAAATCCATGTGCAGGTGCGTTAAACTGGAAGGCAAGCATGGATGCAAGCGGCGGTACACCGGGAAGAAAAAATTCTATTTACGGAATGATTAAAGATGAGACAGCACTAAAATTATTACGTGCTTTCGTTTCAGATAATACCAACATTTCCCTGGTTTTTGACAAATCACTCGATAGCGCCCAAGCCGCTTCTCTAAACAGTTACACGTTTGATAAAAATGTAACGGTAAAAAATATTTCTGTATCGCCTCCATTTTTCAAAGAGATAAATATCACGGTAGAAAAACCGCTTGACACTGGAATTGTTTATCATGTTACAGCCCAGAACATTGCAGATTGTGTAGGAAATTTGATTGGAACAAAAAATTCAGCAAAGTTTGGGTTGCCGCAAAATGCTGATTCAACAGACCTGGCAATTAATGAAATTTTGTTCAATCCTTTACCGGCTGGTGCAGATTATGTGGAACTGTATAATCGTTCTAAAAAGATTATTGATTTGAAAAAAATATTCATTGGCAACAGGAACAGCAGCAATGTTATCAGCAATATTCAACAGGTTGCTGCAGAAAGCATTTTATTATTTCCAGAAGAATTTATCGTACTAACGACGGATGCCGAGGCAGTAAAAAGCCAATACATCAGTACAAATCCAGATGCTTTTTTGCAAATGAGTCATTTTCCCTCTTATTCAAATACAAATGGAAATGTAATTGTATTAAACGAACAGGGAAGCATTTTAGACGAAGTAAATTATTCTGAAAAATGGCATTTCCCTTTGATAAAAAATGTGCAGGGGGTTTCTTTGGAAAGAGTGGATTATGACGCTCCATCTGTACAAAGCAATTTTCACTCTGCTGCCACTTCTGTTGGTTACGGCACGCCTGGTTATAAAAATTCACAATACCAGCTTGCAGAGGAAATAGTTGCAGGGATCACTGTTGTGCCTGGAATATTTTCTCCTGATAATGACGGCGTTGATGATTTCGTCAGCATCAATTATAGTTTTCCTGCCGCAGGTTATGTTGCTAATATTTCTGTTTTTGATGCTTCCGGAAGACCGGTGCGTTATCTTCAAAAAAACTCTTTGAGTGGATTAAAAGGTTCGTATCGGTGGGATGGCCTGGATGATAAAAGCCAAAAATTGCCCCAGGGAATTTATATTATCTACTCAGAGATTTTTAATACCGAAGGAAAAAAGAAAGCTTTTAAAAATACAGTGGTTTTAGGGAGGAGATTTTCATGAGAATTCTTAATTTAATTTTTCATTTTGCTGATGCCTCTCAGAATCACGTGAATTTTTCTTTTCAAAATTTTTCTTTAAAGCATCCGTAAGATCAATACCGGTTTGGTTTGCAAGGCATATTAAGACCCAAAGCACATCCGCCATTTCATCAGCAAGATTTTTATCACTTTCATTTTCTTTATAAGATTGTTCGCCAAATTTTCTAACCATTATGCGTGACAATTCTCCAACTTCTTCCATTAATATTCCTAGATTGGTAAGTTCATTGAAATAGCGGACGCCGGTAGTTTTGATCCATTTATCAATATTTTGCTGTGCTTCTTTTATTGTGATCTCATTCATATTGATTATTTTTTTTTGAATAAAGGATAGAGACGAATCTCAGTATTATAGTTCTATGACAGCTGCATTTGTTTTCAATATATGACAGTAAAACAACAAATAATGAAGATTGTTATTTCTTTTTTCTAATGAATGGTCAAGGAAAAGTACTTCTTTTATATTTTTATTCTGAAAAAGAAATGAAACACAATTCTGTACTGGAAAAGCTTTGGCTTAAAAATAGAGTGCCCCTGTAGAGAACAGGAGCACTTTACCAAAACTAACTGCTTATGAGTCGGTTGGAAATTTAGAACATTTTTCCCGATCCGCATAATTTATTTTATTTTACTTACCCGCCATTGCATTCCTAATGCGATTTGAAATTTTTTATTCAAAAGATTTTGGATTAAACAGAATCTGTTCGTGTAAAAACTGAACATTCAAAAATTTTTTTTCAAAGAAAATTGATTTATACATAAAATCTGTACATTTAAACTTCCAAAGTCAGTTTTTTCGAATTCATTTATTTATAGTTTTAACGAAATCTATTTAAATTTTAAATTGAATACTTCAGCTATTTTAAAATCCATTTTAAACCAAAAAATAAATTTTTGTAAATGAAATTTACCACCCGACTGCAGCTTTCTGCCATGATGTTTCTTGAGTTTTTTATCTGGGGCGCCTGGTTTGTCACCCTTGGCACTTTTCTCATCAATAATCTGAATGCAAGCGGCGGCCAGACTGCTGCTGTATTTTCGACTCAATCGTGGGGCGCCATTATCGCTCCTTTCATTATTGGATTAATTGCCGATCGTTATTTCAATGCAGAAAAAATCATGGGTATATTGCATCTGCTCGGGGCCGTTTTGTTGTACCAGGTTTATCATATCGGATCTGTTACGAACGTGTATCCCCCTGAAGTTTTTTATTACCTGCTTATCTCTATGATGTTATTTATGCCCACACTGGCCTTGGTCAATTCCATCTCATTTAACCAGATGACGAATACGGAAAAGCAATTTCCGCCGATCCGCGTTTGGGGAACAATTGGGTGGATCGTTGCCGGCCTGGCGATTAGTTTAATTTTTTTATGGGACTCCACAGAAAGTGTAAAAGCGGGTTTGATGAGAAATACATTTCTACTAGCCTCCATCGCTTCGCTGATTTTGGGAATATTCAGTTTTACCTTGCCAAAAACACCGCCGAAAATAGCAAAAGGTGCAGAGCTGAAAGTCTCGGAGGTTTTAGGATTGGATGCACTAAAGTTATTAAAGGATAAAAACTTTCTCATCTTCTTTATCGCTTCTATATTGATTTGTATTCCATTGGCATTTTATTATCAGTATGCCAATCCTTTTCTGCAAGATATAGGAATGAAAAACCCTACGGCAAAAATGAGTCTGGGACAGTTCTTCGAAATATTTTTCCTGTTGTTGCTTCCGTTCTTTTTCAAAAAATTTGGATTTAAAGTCACCATTCTGGCTGGCATGCTTGCCTGGGCTATTCGTTATGCTTTATTTGCTTATGGAAATGCAGGAGACCTTACTTTTATGCTGATAATAGGAATTATTTTACATGGTATCTGCTACGATTTCTTCTTTGTCTCCGGCCAGATTTATACTGATGCAAAAGCAGGTGTTAAATTTAAAAGTGCTGCACAGGGATTGATTACCTTAGCTACCTATGGCATTGGAATGTTGATAGGTTTTGAAATTGCAGGATTAATTGCAGATGCGTATAAAACCGGAGAAAACACTTTTGACTGGAAAATGATCTGGATCATTCCTTCAATCATTGCATTCGTCGTCTTTCTATTATTTGCAATATTCTTTAACGATAAAAACGAAAAACCAGTAGATCAAACTGTGAATATTTAAAAAAATGAATTCAAAACAAAGCAGAAGAGCGTTATTAAAAAACCTTGCGCTGGGCGCCTCAGCAATTGCACTTTCACCGGGCAAATCAATTGCGGCCGTTTCCGAAAAAATGGAAGATAAATTGCCAAAACTGAAAGGAAATATCAATCATTCTGTTTCCCGGTGGACTTTCGGTTATTTACCTCTCGATCAATTGTGTGAAGCAGTAAAAAAAATCGGTTTTTCCGCAATCGATTTGGTTGGCCCGAAAGATTGGCCCACATTGCAAAAGCACGGAATATTTAGTTCCATGTGTTATACTGCCGGTGATAATAATTTATACAAGGGACTTAATCATATAGAAAATCATGAAAAACTGATTAAAGAATACCTTGATGTAATTCCGATTATGGCCAAAGCGGGTTACAAAAATCTGATTTGTTTCAGTGGTGCGAGAGAAGGAATTGATGATGAAACAGGAATGAAAAATTGCAAAACGGCATTGGAAAAAATATTACCTTTTGCTGAAAAGAACGGGGTAACGATGGTAATGGAATTATTGAACAGCAAAATCGATCACAAAGATTACCAGTGCGACCATGTAGAATGGGGCGCAGAATTGTGCAAAAGGGTCAATTCCAATAATTTTAAATTGCTTTTTGATATTTACCACATGCAAATCCAGGAAGGTGATATTATTCGCAACATTCGCGACTATCATCAATACATTGCTCATTATCATACCGGCGGAGTACCTGGAAGGCATGAAATAAATAATTCACAGGAACTGTATTATCCGGCAGTCATGCGCGCGATTGTGGATACAGGATATAAAGGATATGTAGCACAGGAATTTATGCCGACTTATAAAAATAAACTGGATTCCCTGAAAGAAGCAATACAGATCTGTGATGTGTGAGAGCTTAGCGATAATTAAGGAAGTATAAAATTGATAATATTTGTTGCTTTACTGTTGAAAAAAAATAAAAAATCAAATTCAAACTTTTACCTCATCTAAAATCATATTTCTAAAATTTAAAATCAATGGCAGAAAATACTTATGATGCAATTGTCATCGGCTCCGGCATTTCCGGCGGATGGGCCGCGAAAGAACTAACCGAAAAAGGCTTGAAAACCATCATGCTCGAAAGAGGGAAAAATATTGAGCACGTAAAAGATTATGTAAACGCGGTAAAAGGCCCGTGGGAATTTCCGCACCGTGGCGGTCGTACCCAGAAAATGATCCAGGATCATCCTGTGTTGAAAAGAGATTATCCACTCAATGAAATGAACGTGGATTGGTGGGTGAATGAACAGGATTGCCCTTATGTGGAAGTAAAACGTTTCGACTGGTTCAGAGGTTATCACGTGGGTGGCCGCTCGCTTTTATGGGGAAGGCAAACCTACCGCTGGAGCGATTTTGATTTTGATGCAAATGCAAAAGACGGAATAGCAGTGGACTGGCCGATTCGTTATAAGGACATTGAACCATGGTACACTTATGTTGAAAAATTTGCTGGCATCAGCGGCTCCAAAGAGAATTTGCCACAATTGCCCGATAGCCATTTTATGCCACCAATGGATATGAATGTGGTGGAAAAGGATGTAGCCGATCGGATAAAAAAGAAATATGATAATAAAAGAGCAATGATCATTGGCCGCTGCGCAAATATCACAGAACCAATCCAGGAAAGATCAAATTGCAAATACAGAAATAAATGCTGGCTTGGATGTCCGTTTGGCGCTTACTTCAGTACTCAATCATCTACCTTGCCTGCAGCCACTAAAACTGGAAATCTTACCGTCCGTCCCTGGTCTATCGTTACAAAGATTCTGTACGATAAAGATACCAAAAAAGCAAAGGGAGTAGAAGTGTTGGATGCCGAAAGCAACAAAACGTATCAATATTTTGCCAAAGTGGTTTTCCTCAACGCTTCCACGCTCAACAGTGCGTGGGTACTCATGAATTCTGCTACAGATATATGGCCCGATGGACTCGGTAGCAGCAGCGGCGAACTTGGTCACAATCTGATGGATCATCACCTTGGTGTTGGTGCCGGAGGAACTGTTGAAGGTTATGACGACAAATACTATTATGGTCGCCGTGCTAATGGAATTTACATTCCGCGTTTTCG
>JBQCFI010000074.1:0-3236 GCA_051959325.1 Ginsengibacter sp.
TGGTTAATAATCCTTCCATCATTCTAGCAGACGAACCCACTGGTAATCTCGACTCCAAAACTTCTGTGGAAATCATGCATATTTTCGACAAAATACAAGCTGATGGAAACACGGTGATCTTAGTTACCCACGAAGAAGATATTGCCGAATATGCCCACCGCATTATCCGTTTAAGAGATGGTGTTATTGAAAGCGATCGCATGAATGAAAAGAAAATGGTAACGACTGGTTAACTTCACAGTCTATGTAAGCTCGATTTCCATTCTCCTTAATAGACCGTCCTGTAAAGTATAAATGTGCTTTACTATTCCATCAAACATCAGGTTATCTTGCAGGTCCTTTACAACCTGGTGAACAGAAATTTCAAAGGTTCCGTTCTGTCTTTTATTAAATGTAACCGGCTCAACGGTGGGATTTATTTCTGCCCATTGCCGCGTCCAATATTTTCTTATTTCATCATGCCCGGTTACGTATCCGCCTTCAAATGCTTTTGGCCATTCAACATCTGAATGCATGGTTGAAAGTGCCGTATCAATATCTCTTGCATTGAAGGCAGCATACGCTTTTTTAAATAAATTCTGTATTCCCTTTTCCATAAGATAATTTTTAGTTCTACTTGATAATCCGTAATTGTGGAATGAAGACCTATAATCCAGCTGTTTGCCTTATCAAAAGTACCATCTCAAATCTTCAACTCAGCTTATAAATGAATTCCTCTATTTCTCTTCCCCGTGCATTTGCAAAACCTTTGTCTTTACCAATTTTTACAAAACCACATTTCTCTAAAACCCTTTGAGAGCCATAATTATCAAATGCTACCCTTCCGAAAATCGGCCTCATATTTTCAATAGTCAGAAAGTTTTTAAGTGCAGTGGTAGTAACGCCTTTACCCCAAAAATGTTTATCAATCCAGTAGGTAATTTCTGCATCACCATCTATCTCAAACTTCGAGATACTTCCTACGATTTTGTTATCAAATAAAATGGTGCGCATATTTACTGTTGGCTCATTCAGCAACTTTGAATATTTCGTTAAGTACGCTGGCTTGTCCGTCGGATCTTTCGGAGTGAAGGCAGCCAACTGAATCGCTTCTTTGTCCAGTTGAAACTGAAAGAACCATTCGAGGTCATCGATCTCAGTTTGGCGTAGTACGATTTGAGGATTATTGATCATTGATTTTACTTTAAGATTTTCTCTCGCTTAAAAATATTTGCTGTTTCGCTTTAAAATTAAGTATCTGTTTTTGAAAAAAGGAATTTAAGAGCTTTATATTTTCAGCATCTGCTTCCATTATTTTTCCTAAAATAACTAAAACACCACCTTCCATATACCTCGGAGCTACCTACTCCCTACCTGCGGGCAATCAACTGTATCATTAGTGCGTTAATTAACGCAGAGGTAATACAGGAGGATAGTTGCAGGTACGAAGCGTTCAGGTAACAGGTATATATCGAACATAAAGCGATAAGATCAAAAGATCGTGGCAACCGTAACAGATGTTTTTTTAAATGGCAGCGTGGGTGTAGAGGCGTGTACAGCAGCAAACATCAACCATAGCAGCGATAAGAAGCATGAGCGCGATAAATAATTCAAAGAGTTCAATAATTGAATAATTCAGTAAGTCAATATCCAATATTCAATTGAATTACTTCCACACATTTTCCTTTACTTTTATAAAAGAAAAAAATATTTCCCAAAATAAACTGAAGCACTATGGCAATGAAAATTTACACGAAAACCGGGGATACAGGTAAGACGAGCCTTATCGGTGGAACGAAAGTTTTAAAAAGTAATCCGCGCATTGAAGCTTATGGAACAGTGGATGAATTAAATTCTTACATCGGGTTGGTGTCCGATTTTTGCAATGACGATCATGCAAAAGATATTCTGAAAGAAATACAGGACCGGTTATTTACCATTGGTTCCGAACTCGCCTGTGACCCGGATAAAAAAATAAATATGCCGATTCCAGATCTTCATGAAAGCGATATTCAATTGCTGGAAAAGGAAATGGACGAGATGGATAAGGAACTGCCTGTAATGAAAAATTTTATTTTGCCGGGAGGCTCTCCCTCTGTTTCTTTTATGCACGTTGCGCGCTGCGTATGCAGGCGGGCGGAAAGGTGTTGTGTAAATCTGATGGAAAACGGAGGCGAGGTAAATCCGCTAATCATAAAATATATCAATCGCCTTAGCGACTATCTTTTTATGTTGGCCCGTTATACCGGCATGAAAAATAATACGCCTGAAATCACCTGGAAGGCACGTGTTTAGATTCTATATTTTGAAAAAACGATGGATTCAGTAAATAAACTAATTGCCGGTATGTTTTGCACAAATCCAAAAATTTTAATTATTATTTTACCCGCGCTGTTTTTTCACATATCTACTGCTTTTGCTCAATCTCAACAGCCTTTTTTATTTCAAAAAATTGATGAGAATAACGGATTAAGTGACAATAAAGTTCAATGCATTTTTAAAGATAAAAACGGATTTATGTGGATTGGTACCGCCTCGGGTTTAAACCTGATGGATGGTTCAACAATCACTGTTTTTAAAAATGACTTCAACGATCCGCATTCGATCAGCAGCAATAATATTACCGCCATAAGCAGCGACAGCACAGGGATGTTATTGGTCGGAACCCACGAAGGCTTAAATTTTTTTGATCCCTCGTTAAGGACGTTTTCCTTGTTGCCGCTTCAAAAAAATCTGCCTGCGACAAACGACAATATTATCGGAATAGCTACGGACAAAAAAAACAATTTGTTCATCGCCGCCGGTTCCGGTTTATATTTTATTAATCAAAAGACCAAAGAAACTGCCCACCTGGAAATACCCGGAAACAATGATGAAAAAGTTTTGAACAACAACATAACGCATATTGAAATTGATAAGAATGGAATTGTATGGATGAGCACTTACGATGGATTGTGGAGTTACGACGAAAACAAGCATCAGTTTAGCCATGAAATCAGTTCTGCAAACGATGCTGATTTTAGCCCACTCTTTACCACTTTTATTATGGATCACAACGGTATTTTTTGGATTGGAACCTGGGATAAAGGGTTAAAAGAATATGATCCGGTTGCAAAAAAGGTGACTACATACAAAGCGTACACAAACCCTCCTGCCATTACTTCGATTGCGGAAATAAAACAACCGGACGGAAAATATCTATTATGGCTCAATGTAAAGACATACCGGTTTGATCTGCAGAAAAATAAATTTATCAC
>JBQCFI010000075.1:0-5906 GCA_051959325.1 Ginsengibacter sp.
CGGATTTAATGTGCGTCCGTCATTGCAGGCATCCAGAATTGCTGAACACGAAGGGGTGGAAATAAAAACGTATTCTATCATTTACGACGCAATTGATGAAGTGAAGAGCGCAATGGAAGGAATGCTGGAACCTAAGATCCAGGAAAAAGTGCTTGGTATTGCCGAAATAAAGGAAACTTACAAATTCGATAAAGCCACTGTGGCCGGATGTATGGTTATAGAAGGAAAAATCGCCCGCAATAATCGTATTCGTTTGGTAAGAGACGGCATTATTATTCATACCGGGGAATTGGGGAGTTTGAAACGCTTTAAGGACGATGTAAAAGAAGTAACCAATAATATGGAATGTGGAATGATCGTGAAGAATTATAATGACCTGAAACAGGGGGATCTGATTGAAGCGTTCGAAGAAATCGAAGTGAAGAGAACATTGTAAGAATTAGGTTTAGAACAGGTTTAGATTTTTTAAACGGTTTAGAAGTAGTGTAATCATTCTTGCTTCTTGCATCTCACTTCTTATTTCTTTAACAAAAGCACCTCATCTTTTAACTTTCCAAAAAAATAACTCACGCTTTACCGCTGTATTTTTGACCAAACATTTTTAGAAATTGTGAAGGTGTTTTCCCGCCGTTCCAAATAAAAAAAATTCGATGAAAAAAAGTTTGTTTACGCTGTGTTTTTTTGCAATCGCTTTTGCTTCTTTTGCCCAAACCAAAAAAGTGGTCGCCGATAAAATAATCGCAACGGTAGGCGATAAAATCATTTTAAAAAGTGATATTGAAAATAGTATTCATGATATGCAGCGTCAGAATATTGATGTTCCCGCCAATGCTTCGTGTCTCCTCTTGCAACAGGCACTTGCGATGAAAGCAATGGTATTGCAGGCCGAAAAAGATTCACTTCCCGTTTCCGATGAAGATGTAAACGCAGAGATCGATAATAGGATACGGTATTATATAAGTAATTACGGCTCCAAAGAAATCCTGGAACAAATAGCCGGGAAAACAGTTTTTCAGTTAAAAGAGGAATTCAGACCTGTGATTCGTGATCAGAAACTGGCGCAGGCTGAAAGAGATAAAATTGTAGGCGATGTAAGAATTACGCCAAAGGAAGTAGAAGCATATTATTCTAAAATTCCAAAGGATAGTCTTAAATTTTATGAATCGCAGCTCGAGATCGGGCAGATTGTCATATATCCGAAAGCAAGCCGCGATGTGGAAAATTATGCCATTGACCAATTGAAAGAATACAAAAAAGAGGTGGAAGACGGCAGTAAAAAGTTTGAAACGCTGGCGTCTCTTTTTTCAGACGACCCCGGAAGTAAAGATAACGGGGGGGTGTATGAAATAAACCGTAATGAAAAGCAATGGGACCCGGTTTTTCTGGCAAAAGCGTTCAGCTTAAAAGATGGGCAGATTTCCAATGTTTTTAAAACGAAATTCGGTTATCATATTATTCAAATGGTAAGCCGCCGCGGTGATGACGCAACCATCAGGCATATTTTAAAAATCCCACAAGTGAGTTCAATAGAAATTAATGCGGCAAAAGAAAAGCTGGATTCTATAAGAACGCAGCTGGAAAAAGGAACCATTACTTTTGGCGAAGCCGTAGCAAAATACAGCGAGGACGATAACAGTAAGTTTACCGGCGGCCGCATTACCGCTAACGATGGAAGTGGAAGTACTTTTTTGACCATTGATCAGTTAGACAAAGATTTGGTATTGATGCTTAAAGACTTAAAAGTAGGCGAATATTCAGCTCCTACAGAATTTATGGATCAATCTGCGAGAAAAAAAGCGGTAAGAATTGTCGACATTTTAAGTAAAACAGAACCGCATCGTGAAAATCTGAAAGATGATTATGATAAGGTAGCACAAAGAGCCTTGGAAGAGAAGAAAAATGCGGTTTTGGATGAATGGTTTAACAAAATGATTCCTACGTTTTATATAAATATTTCAAAGGATTATGCTTCTTGCCCCGAAGTAGAAAAATGGACAGAAAATACTATTACAGCTACTAAATAATTTTATCGTTTTAGCCGACAAACAAATATTTCGAATTTCTATTCCCTGACAAGCTTTAAAGAGCTTCCTTTTTTTATCGTTGAGGCAATCCAGATTAAGGCGCCTCCCATAATAATCGCAGAGTAAAATAATATAATGTTTGCATAAGGCAAAGGTTCGAAATTTAATACTTCAAGCCCTTGAGCCATCAGGATGAATTCCTGTAACAACACCCCTATAGTAAAAGTAATTACTCCTCCACGCGAAATATTTCCGCCTTTTTCGCTTAATACCTGGTTGATATAACCGAGGACAAAAAAAGAAATAATTCCGAGGAAAGATAAATGAAGATATCCGATCACAATGGGCCGGAATCCAAATGCATAATTACTGAAAAAGGGAATAATGGAAAACGTTTGTAAAACGATCTTCAGTATAAAAGCAATGGCTGCCATCGTCCACAAATACCTGGTAGTTCCGGTAATCTTTCGGGGAATATTTTTTTTGACGGCAGGAAATAACCTGATAAAGTAAAATAAAACCAGTAATTGAAGAATTCCGGAAATATTTGCCAGCAAATGCAATGAGCGCGGCAGCTTTAGCCAAAGAATCGACAACAGATACGTCGGTGCCACAGTTATGGCCATGATGATAAATAAATGTTTATTGATGGCAACGGTAGGTAGAAATCCTTTCGTAAACAAATAAGAGAATAACAGGGCAAAACAAACAAATAAAAACCAGCCGTTATATTGAAAATGCAAAAAGAAATACAAAGCGGCGAAATAATAATCCTGTACGGTGCTAAAATTCACCATTAAATAAGCAAGTGTAATTTCACCGAAACTGGCAATAGCCATTAGAATTAATGCTGCTTTAAACCATTTGGGAGCGTATGATTTATCAATTACTTTATTCAGATCCAACCAATAACAAAAAATAAAAACCCACGACACGAGGATAGATAATATTGAAAAAGAAATGGAAAAATATCCATAACCCTGGATAATAAAACTTATAAACATTCCATAAGCCGTAAAACATCCGGTAATCAATATCCAATTGTATTTCTTATAATTGGTCCTAACCTCATGACGCAAAAGATAGTTGACCATCAAAACCATTAATACAATCGTTACCCATCCCATAAAAGCAAAGTTGGAATGAGCATATAACAAATGCTTTTGATTAACAATCGGAAGGGCAAAATTTATTTTATACCGCATTGTTATTCCTGCCAGCGCCACTACACAAAAATTAATAATTGCTATCTGAATCCAGGTTTTTACGGCAAAAAAATCTCTTGTCATATTATTGAAGATAATATAATAATGGGGGAGTACAAATAAAAAAAGTACTCTTGGTATGAAATATGATGCACATCATTCAAATACTTTTCTTCTCTATGATTAATGTCATAAAAAAGAGTATCTTGGTTTCTGTAATATTGCAAAGTAAAATAAAAACCCATCGTTATGAAAAAAATGATCCTCATTTGTTCTTTAGCTTTTTCTTCAGCCGTGTTCTTTGCATGTAATGGTTCAGGGAATAAAGAAAACAACACTTCGTCCGAGACCTCCGCTACAGCCGCCGCCACTGATACCGGTACAACAACAGCAAATGGAAATCCATCCTACGATCCAAATCGTGGAGAAGGAAAATTTCATGATGTGAAACTGAGCGATAAACTCGATCCGCATGAAGCAGAGGAAGGGCAGAAAATCTATGAATTAAAATGTTCTTCATGTCATAAACTTACCGATGAAAGACTCGTTGGCCCGGGATGGAAAGGCGTAACTCAAAGACACAAACCGGAATGGATCATGAACTTTGTAACAAATACCGATGATATGCTGGATAAAGATCCGAAAGCACAGGCCATGCTTGAAATTTGTATGGTGCGTATGCCCAATCAGAATTTAACTGATGATCAGGCTCGTGAAGTTTTGGAATTTATGCGCAAAAATGATGGCGTAAAATAGTTTTTTTCATTGTTTATAAATATAGATTTGCCGGGTATAAGCAGCTTTATACCCGGTTTTTTTGTATTATACTTTCAACAAGTAAATAAATAACGCAGATTCTTATTCTATAATCATTTGATTTTTTTCTATTAACGAGAAAATTCTGAATAATGTAGGGATAATGCACCGGTATATTTTGTTTTACATTTGTGCTCATGTCTATCAGCGTTTCCAATCTCACGAAAATTTACGGCCATCAAAAAGCGGTTGATGATATTTCATTTGCATTAGGTAACCAGGAAATTGTGGGTTTTTTAGGTCCAAACGGCGCGGGGAAATCTACAACGATGAAAATCATTACCGGATATCTCGCTGCGGATTCTGGAAATGCTGTGGTGAACGGAATTAATGTAAACACAAACCCGCTGGATGCAAAAAAACAAATTGGGTATTTGCCAGAAGGAAATCCTCTTTATTATGAAATGTACGTAAGGGAGTATCTTGAGTTTATTGCCGGAATTCACCATTTAAAACATGATGTAAAGAAACGTATTGAAGAAGTGATTGATTTAACCGGTTTGCGTATTGAAAGCAATAAAAAGATCGGACAGTTGAGCAAAGGTTACAAACAAAGAGTTGGCCTGGCAGCAGCGCTGATCCATGATCCACAAATATTGATACTGGACGAGCCAACCACTGGCTTAGACCCAAACCAGATTGTAGAAATACGCCAACTGATTAAAGACCTTGGAAAAAATAAAACGGTACTCTTTTCATCTCACATCCTGCAGGAAGTAGAAAGCATTTGTGACAGAATTATTATCATTAATAAGGGAAAAATTGTAGCTGATGATACATTGACCAATCTTCAATCCTCAAATAGGAATCTACATGTTGTAATCGTTGAATTTGCCGGCAAAATAAATATGGATCTTTTAAAAAATCTTGCCGGGGTTGAGCATGTGGAAGAAAAGGAAAATCAATATCATATCCACACATCTGATCCTGATAGAGTGAAAAAACTTTTGTTGGAATTTAGTCTTCAAAATAATCTCGACATTCTTTCTTTGCAAGGCAAAAGCAAAAGCCTGGAAGAAGTTTTTCGCAATCTTACTTTATAATTCCTGGTTAATTTACGGGAATGATTTCATAAGCTTTTCTTCATGGAAACCACTGTAATCGAAACCTGGGATCGTTGCAAAAAAAATCCGTAGAAATTTTGGTAATCCGTGGACATACATAATTCGTGTAATTAGTGGTAACAAAAATCTCCACCAAATAAAACCTAAAGGCTATTTTTGGAAAAAAAAATAATGAAAGCACCTCTTTTCATTTCAATTCTGATTTTTATGCTTTCTTCTTTATTTGCCCAAAATCTACCTGGAAACTGGAAGGGAAATATTGAAATAAATGGTGCACAGCTTCCGATTGTATTTCATTTTACCAAAGACGATTCCGGCAATATTACCGGTAAATGGGACAGTCCCAAACAGAATGCAAATGGTTTGCCTTTTAGTGGAATTAATGTTAGCGGCGACAGTATTGATTTGGAAATTAAAATGATTGCAGGATCTTATCGTGGTACGTTTGTAAATAATGATTCGATTTCCGGCATTTGGAACCAAAACGGACAAGGAATTCCTCTGAATTTTTCAAGATTAAGTGAAAATGAAAAGTCCCAAATAACAAGTTCGGCTTATCCAAATGCAAAAGAAATTTCGATTAGTTCAGCCGGAGGAAGCAAACTTTATGGAACATTGTTATCAAAAAATAATCAACAAAAGATAGCTATTATTATAGCTGGCTCCGGTCCTACAGACCGCAATGGAAACAGCACTATGGGCCCTGCGACAAATGAATACGAACAACTCGCTCATGCACTCGATTCGCAAAACATCGCCACTTTCCGTTATGATAAAAGGGGCATTGCAAAAAGTGC
>JBQCFI010000076.1:0-37838 GCA_051959325.1 Ginsengibacter sp.
TAGTTTGTTTTAAAGATAAGGAGTTTATTTTATCAAAAAAATCAAATGCATTAAATTCGCAGGCTAAAAAATAAACCAATAAAGAAATGAAAATTGCAGTGGTAGGCGCTACCGGGCTTGTAGGCAGCAAAATGTTACAAGTGCTTGAAGAAAGAAATTTTCCGGTAACAGAATTAATTCCTGTGGCATCAGAAAAATCTATCGGGAAGGAAGTTACTTTTAAAAATAAGAAATATAAAGTCGTTTCTGCAGAAGACGCTATTGCAGCAAAACCCGATGTGGCATTGTTTTCAGCAGGAGGAAGCACTTCGCTTTCACTGGCGCCAAAGTTTGCAGAAGCAGGCATCACCGTTATAGATAACTCATCAGCCTGGCGCATGGATCCTTCAAAAAAACTAATCGTTCCTGAGGTGAATGCAAACGAATTGACAAAAGAAGACAAGATCATTGCCAATCCGAATTGCTCAACGATTCAAATGGTTTTGGTTTTAAATCCGCTTCATAAAAAATATAATATTAAAAGAGTAGTGGTTTCCACTTATCAAAGCGTAACAGGAACTGGTGTGAAAGCCGTGCGGCAGATGGAAAACGAGCGAAATAATATCGAAGGCGAAATGGCGTACAAATACCGTATTGATAAAAATGCACTTCCTCATATTGACGTTTTTCTCGACAATGGATATACCAAAGAGGAAATGAAAATGGTGAATGAAACCCGCAAAATCATTGGTGATGATTCCATTCAACTAACTGCAACGTGCGTAAGAATTCCGGTTGTGGGCGGCCATAGTGAAAGCGTAAACATTGAGTTTGAAAATGATTTTGACCTGCAGGAAGTAAAAGATATTTTGTCAAATGCCCCTGGTGTTGTTCTCCAGGATGACGTTGAAAATTTCATTTATCCAATGCCGTTATCAGCACATGAAAAAGATGAAACTTTTGTGGGCAGGCTACGCAGAGACGAATCACAACCAAATACCTTAAACTGCTGGATTGTAAGTGACAATTTGCGGAAAGGCGCTGCTACGAATGCAGTGCAGATTGCTGAATGGCTTTTGAAGGAAAAGATTATTGGGTGATTACCTTGAGTTGTGAATTATCACTGTTGATTGTAATTTATAATTAGCAAAAGATAAATTCAGTATATTTATTTGTTTGCTGAAAAAATCCTTATTTTTCAATCAAAAATTCACTGTTTTACCATTTAAAAAAAACTAATAATACACAAGTTTAAAATCAATTATCTTTAATTCTTTTAAAATAAAAACACAGTTATGAAATCAAAAACCTGGCTTTTTGTTCTAATAGGAATCGTTGTTATCTTATTTTTTTGGGGATGCAATCAGCAACGCGGTCTTGCGACAGCAGATCAGCAGGTACAAAACGCCTGGAGTAATGTGGAAACAAATTACCAAAGGCGCACTGACCTCTATAGCAGTGTTGTAAAAACAATTGAAGGTTCTGCAAATTTCGAAAAATCAACTCTGAAAGATGTGATCGATGCACGATCAAGAGCTACTTCAGTAAGAGTAGATGTGAACGATTCAGCAAGCCTCGCTCAATATCAACAGGCTCAGGCGCAGTTACAAGGTTCTTTTAGCCGTTTGATGGCTGTTGCAGAAGCATACCCTGATTTAAAAACCACAAAAGCATTTCAGGATTTCCAGACGCAGATAGAAGGTACAGAAAATCGGATAAATGTGGCTCGGCGTGATTATAATGCCACTGTAAACCAGTATAATCTGAAAGTAAAATTATTTCCAAACAATATTTTTGCACGTATTCTTGGCTATCCTGTAAAACCATATTATAAAGCAGATGTTGGTGCGGAAAAAAATCCTGACATTCAATTCAATATAAAATAAACCGCAATCATCATGTGGCTATTTTCCCGCAAAAAACCTTTCTTTTCTGAAGAAGAGAATGAAAAAATTGTTCAATCGATCCAGGATGCTGAAAGGCAAACAAGTGGTGAGATTCGGATTTTTGTGGAAGGTCGCTGCAAATATGTCGATGCTTTGGACCGGGCGGTCGAGATTTTTGCGAATCTGAAAATGGAAAAAACGGAATTGCGGAATGCCGTTCTTTTTTATATTGCAATAAAAGATAAACAGCTTGCCATTTTTGCTGATAAAGGAATCCACGAAGCCACAGGAGCTGAACATTGGAAAAATGTAGTAAAAGATATCCTGTCTGTTTTTAGCAAAGATAGCCTTGTAGCTGGTATTACTACTTCTATTTATAAAATTGGTGAGGCATTAAAAGAACATTTTCCTTACGATAAAGATGTTGATAAAAACGAACTTCCTGATGAAATCATTTTTGGTAATTGACATCGCGAAACTTCCCATTTCATGAAAAAATTATTTTTACTGCTTTTTCTTTTTATCGGTTTTCAATCAGTTTTTGCTCAAAACATTGAACCAAAACCGAATCCGCCGAAGGCAGTAAATGATTTTGCAAACTTACTGGCGCCCTTTCAAAGGCAGGCGCTTGAACAAAAACTAGATGCCTACAACGACTCTACTTCTTCAGCGATTGTAATTATTACTGTTCCTGATCTTCAGGGATATGATATTGCACAGGTTTCATTAAAATATTTGCGTGACTGGGGCATTGGGGTTAAAGGAAAAAATAATGGCGTCGTAATTCTTGTTTCAAAAGCAGATCATAAAGCAAGAATAGAAACCGGCTATGGAATGGAAGGCGTTTTGCCCGATATTCTTGCAAAACAAATTATTGATGAACGAATGATTCCGTTCTTCAAAAACAACGATTATTACGCCGGATTTGATAATGCGGTAGATGCGATTATCCAGGCAGCAGCCGGTGAATATAAAGCTGAACCAAACGCCGAAAAAAAGGATAATGTTTCTATTGGAAAAATCATTCCACTGGTAATTATATTTTTGGTTGTCGTGTTTCTCTTTTCAGGGAAAGGCGGCGGGGGTGGTGGTTCATACATGAGCCGCAAAGGTTCCAGGAGTTTTCTCGGCGGTGCATTGCCCTGGTTTTTATTAGGAAATATGCTTGGTGGAGGCAGCAGAGGCGGAGGCGGCTTTGGTGGTGGTGGATTTGGCGGGGGCGGCGGTGGTTTCGGCGGCGGCGGTTTCGGTGGATTTGGTGGCGGAAGCGGCGGCGGCGGCGGCGCCAGTGGAGGCTGGTAATATTATTTTTCTTGAAACTATTATTCAGATACGAAGCTTTAATGTGGCATCGAAAGCTTCTTTACGCAATTTTTTTATCTGTAAATCCGTTTCCCGTAAAACGTTATCAAAATGGCAATTCGGGAAACTCCTTTCTACATAGCTCCACCTCATGACTCTTTGATTAAGCAATACGAGCATTTGTTAACCAGTTTTGAATTGGAAAACAAAGACACGCTTATCCTCGAAATGCCGGAAGACCTGGTTGAAAAGGGAAGCGTTTCTGCCATAACGGACCTACTGAAAGCATTGCAGCACAAGCCAAATATGATAGAAAAGATGCTTTTCAGTTTTAAAATAAATTTTACCGAAACAGGAACAGGCCTCCCCTTTCCGGAAAGCTATTGGAAATCAAATCCAGGATATTACCGGTGGTTTCACAAATTAGCCCAGGCACCATTAGCAATGTTTTTCCTCGAGGACGATGATTGCCGCTTCTACACACTTGCCGGTGATTTACTTGCCGATGGCAAACTGGAGGTAAAAGATGAGGGCGAGAGAAAGCACCTGGTGCTTTTTACTGGTGAATCTTTACAAACGGTGATGCAAAGGCTGTTTGATGCTTGTTGGTGGATGCTCATCTATTGCTATGCGAGCGGATTTGATCCAAAAGTTTATATCGAGGCAATGCTTGCCGATATTGACCTTCCACTTACTTACGAAGAAGTATATGAAGCATTTATAAAAGATTTGGAAAATGGCCAATTCTCAAACTTTCATTAATGGTTTTTCGAAACACAGAAGCAGTAATTGTTGAATTGGTTTGCTGAAGTGTTACAATAAAAAATGGCTGCTATTATAACAATACCAGCCATTTGATCAAATAAGAAAAATTATTTTATCGAAACCGGCACCTTCAAATTTTCCCATTCAAGGGCAAATCCATTTTTATCAATCACATATTGCATTCTTTCATTAAAAGTAGCAGACTTTTGAGGTTTTACAGTTACCCGCAACACGTCATTGGCGGGATCTTCAGTCGTGCTGCCATCCATTTTTATTCCCCATTGCCCGGTTTTTGAATTAAAAATAAACACCCATTCCTTTTCCCCGGGAATTGCGTATAAACTATACTTACCTGCCGGGAGTTTTTTACCTTCTACTTTAATATCCTTGTCTGTCTCAAATATAGTCGCTTCGTTTGCGCCGGCTCTCCATACTTTATCGTAAGGCACCAGTCCTCCCCAGATCTTTCTTCCTTTAACGGCAGGGCTACTGTAGTTAATGGTAATATTTGCTCCCATTACTGTTCCCTTTGCTGTTTCAGGCGGGCTTGGCCTTTTCGATTTATCTGATTGGGCAAATATTAATGAAGTCATCAACATTCCAACGAAAGCTAAAAGAATCCCTTTCGGAATAATAATCTTTTTCATTTTAAAAAGGTTTAAATGTTTAAATAATTTTTTAAGAAACTAAAATTAGTCATTTCTATAAAGCATTTGAATGATTTTTTTTAAATACTATCTTTCCTATCTTTCCATAATCTTTCAGCGAATAAACCGACTTTTTATTTCTTTTAAAATACGATTTTCCCATATTTCCTGCTTTACTGTTTCATTCTTAAAACAATTTGCCCTGCGCACCCGGCCTTTTAAAATCATTTGTGTTTAATTTCCAACGGTCGCCATTCATTCCATATAATTTTCCGTATTTTCTGTACTGTTGGCTTACTAATTCAGCAATACTTCCTTCGCCGCGCATGCGTACTCCCCAACGAGTATCATTTACTTTTCCATCATGGCTTTGTTCAATCAGGTGCCACACTTTATCCGCGCGATCAGGAAAATTTTTGTACAACCAATCATGGAACAGAAATTTGATCGCACCATTCAAACGAATAAATGTATAAGCGGTAAATTTTGCACCCGCTTCACTTGCCTCTTTCATGATCCGCTGCATTTCATGTTCGTTTAATCCAGGTATCATTGGCCCCATCATTACTCCCATATGCACTCCTGCTGCACTCAATTCTTCGATAACTTTTAAACGTTGTTTAGCCGTTGCTGTTCTTGGTTCCATTACTCTGCGAAGATCCTCGTTAAAAGAGGTAACAGAAACCATAGCAGAAACCAATCTTTTTTTTGACATCTCCTGCAAAATGTCTTTGTCTTTTATGATCCAGGAATTCTTGGTAAGAATTCCTACCGGCTGATTAAATTCATTACAAACTTCAAGTAGACTTCTTGTTAGCCGGTATTTTTGTTCGGCTGGTTGATAACAATCGGTATTGCCGCTTAGCATTATGGGATGCGGATCCCATTTTGGATGCATCAGTTGCTTTCGCAGAATTTGGGCTGCGTTAATTTTAACGATTATCTTTCTTTCAAAATCCAAACCTGCACTGTAACCCCAGTATTCATGTACGTTTCGGGCATAACAATAGATACATCCGTGCTCACAACCTGCATAAGGGTTCATGCTGTACATCATCCCAAGATCCGGACTGTCCACTTTATTTACAATTGTTTTCGTTTCCTGTTCCAGGTATTGTGTGCCTGTATTCGCCTCTTCCCAATCATCAATTGATTCTATTTCTTCCTTTGTCGGTTGATTCTTTAGAAACTTATTTTTGGTATTAAATTGTGCTCCCCTACCGGGTAAATATTGTTGTTCTTCCTCTTTTTTCTGCGGAAGCACTTTAAAATGGTCCTGTTTTAATTGATTATTCATTTTAAATTTTTTTTATCGAATAAGAGTTATAGTCGAAAAACTACGTGAATAATTCACCTTGTGCAGTAGTAACTGATGAATTCATAAACTGGAAGCGCTTCAAAAACTTATAACTTCCTTTCGGCTGAAAATGATCTGTAAAATGTTCTACCTCCCTTTTCAAAATTGCAAATCCATCAACCATAAAACTGCCTGCGAAATGCGCCTTACTATACTCCAGCCAGGCCTTTTCATATTGCCATGGTAATAATTTTGTAGCTATGCTTATATAAAAATGATCAAAAAAATGAGCCTTATTTTCTTTATCGAGATTTAGTATTCGTTCTACAGATTTTAATTGTGTTACTAGATTTCGAACTTGCAGTTGCGATTCGATATTTATAAATATCGTATGGCTTGGAAAACTTCCATAATCGTTTAATTTGATCAGGAAGCTTTTATAACAACCACTGATATTTTTTAAATGATTTAAAAGTCTTTCTTCTATCATTTCAAATTGAATGAATTTTACTATGATTATCTGAGGCTTGTAAGAAACCAGGGACGTTTTGAATTTTACAGAAAATTCCTTTTTTACAGAATTGATATGATCAGAAGTATGTTCATTTGGAATTAAAACAATCAGGTACTCATTATACTGAAACGCGGAAGCATTGAAATTTATCGCTGTTTTCATTGGGTTGCTTTGCTTAATAATTTAGTGTAAAAGTACTAATAATTTTAGTATATCATTGTAAATTTATTTTTCAAGAAAAAGAAAAAGCAGATTGAAAAATATTCCTCAATAATAAAATACATTTGTTTGTGAACATAAAAGACTCTCGGTCAAAAGTTGCTTCAAAGCGGCCGCAATTCAATAAGCCATTGCTTTATTGCAAGTAAAATAAAAAGTATATTTCGTCGTTCTTATCAAGAATCACAACCTTACCCCCTAAAATGAATATGATTTACACAGGCAAAAAGTGTAAAAAAATAATAGCAGTATTATTTTTTATGATGTTTTTGCTCTTAATTAACAATTGCGTTTCCGCACAAATCCTCAACGATCAGGAAGATCTTCAGATTGATCCTAATACTTTAAAAAATGCATCTCCTTCGGATTTGATGAATTTTTTAAAGGATTTTAACCAGCAAAATAAAAAGCCAGGCGAAGACATACATAAATCTTCAGACCTTGATTTGGCAAACAAAAATATCATCACAAAAGACAGTACGCAGAAAGATAATATTAAAAGCAGTTTTTATGGCCCTCAATCTGTTTACGGAAGTAACATTTTTCAGAGCAGCCAGATTCTGCAGCTTTCCCAGCTTTCTACTCCTCCGGCCGATTACCCGATTGGAGTGGGCGATCACATTGTTGTTTCACTTTGGGGCGGTGCTGATTTTGAACAGGATTACGTCGTGGGCCGTGATGGTACCATTTTCCCCCAGGGATTGGGTAAAATAACGGTCCAGGGATTGACTTTTGCTAATGCAAAATCAATTATTTACAATCGGTTTAAAAAAGTAATTCCAAATTCTACGCAGGTTTCTGTAACACTGGGTCAACCTCGATCAATTGTTGTGCAGGTCTCCGGAAATGTAGGAAGCCCCGGCCCGGTAGTGGTTTCGGCATTTACCAATGCTTTAAACATTGTGGCAATGGCCGGCGGGGTTACCCAATATGGCAACATGCGTAATATTCTTATTTCGAGAAACGGAAGAATTATTGATTCAATAGATGTATATAAATATTTAAGCACCGGCGATTTTGGCAAACATCTTTACCTCGAAAATAACGATTTTGTCATTGTACCTTTTTATGATAAAAAAGTGCTTGCAAGTGGCGAGTTTAAGAGACCGATGTATTACCAGCTAAAGCACGGTGAAGGACTTTTATCCCTAATGAAATTCACCGGCGGTTTCACATCCGAGGCTTATGCTTCAGGTGGAATGATCATCAGGAATGTGAATGAAAAACAAACGATTAAGACAGTAAATCTTAATGCAATCGGTCTTTTGGCGGATGGGAAAACTACAGACGAGCCGCTTTTTGACGGTGACATGATTGTAGTAAACCCGATAAATTCGGGATTAAGTAATAAAGTAATTGTAAAAGGAGAAGTTGCCTATCCAAATGTGTATGAAGTAAGAAAAGGCGATCGTTTATTTGACCTGATAAATCGTGCCGGCGGAGTGACGCCGAATTCGTTTCTGGAGCGCGCTTACGTGTACAAAGGTGCCGGAGATTCCAGCAATTTAAGGTCGGATAAAATTGATGTGAGTCTTTCAGATTTAAATAAAAACCTGCAAAGCAAATACAATATTCCAATAGAAGCAAATGATGTGATTGAAGTTTTTAATAAGAACCAATTTGCCGATGCTCAGTTTATATCAATCGAAGGAGAAGTGCGCAAGCCAGGGCAATATCGCAAATATGGTGGAATGACATTGAAAGATCTTTTATATTTTGCAAATGGTCTAAAGCCATCAGCCGAATATGGAAGCATCGTGGTTTCGAGTATTGTTGATATTGACTCTTCACAAAGAGGAATAAGACCTACAAAAACAGTTATCAAAACTTATTCAATACATCAAAATCTGGACGTCGATTCTGTTACTGAAAATGTATGGCTGAAACCATACGACCAGGTTTTTGTAAGGAAAAATCCGACATTTCATTTGCAGGAAAATGTAAAGATTGAAGGGCAGGTTTTGTATCCTGGCACCTATCCAAAATTGAGTGAAAAAGAACGCCTCTCTTCTTTTCTGAGGAGAAGCGGCGGACTGAGCAGCAATGCAGATGCTACAGCTGCAATTCTTTACCGCCTGCGCGATACAACTTCCCGGGCGAATCCAACACAAAACATCAATCATCCCAAATATATTAAGGATGCAAACGGGACAATAATCGACAGCGTTTTTATTAATCCTTCCGACCCGATCAGTATAGATCTGCAAAAAGCAATGGCTGAACCAGATTCAAAATATGATATGGTGCTTCAGAGCGGCGACATCATTTATATTCCTGAAACAAACCCCGTGGTGAGTGTAAAAGGCGCAGTTCAGAATCAATTGAAAATGTATTTTGATAAAGAACACACCCGTCTTGGCTTTTATATAGATCAGGCAGGCGGTTTTGCAGAAAGGCCGTGGAGAAAAAGAATTTATGTGACACATGCAAATGGCAAAAGTCAGAAAACAAGAAATTTCGGATTCTTGCATTTTTATCCAAAAGTAAAAGAGGGAAGCGTAATTAATGTGCCGATACGGCCGGAAGGAAAGGGCTTCTCATCAATAATTACTCAGGGGCTTGTAACTTCTATTCCTTTGATGATGGTTTATTTATTAACAAAACTCAAATGATCTTATGACGTCGCAGGAACTAACGATAGAGATATTCAAAAGGGTAAAAAAACAAAAGTTCATTATTATTTTCACGGCAATATTTTTCACCGCTCTTTTGGCGATTTATGCGTTAAAAACCCCGGTTACTTACACTTCTGTATCTACGATTTTTCCGTTGAGTGCAAGCAGCGATAACAACGCTACAACATCTGCCCTCAGCGCTTTATTTAGCGGAGGAGATAATACCAAAGGTTTTACGGATGATGCTTCTGTAAATATTATTGAACTGGCGCTCAGCCGTACTACACGCGAAGAAGTGGCGGGAATGATAGATTCATCAAGAGGAAATAAAACACTTGCAGAATTGCTGATCTCTGACATTAACAAGCACCGCAGCTTTTTGGAACCGAAAATAGAAATGCCCGCAGATCAGGCTGGTTGTATTTCTACCGCAGCTAAGATTTTGAAAGATGCTTTGTCAGCTACAATCAATAAAAACAACAGTTTTGTGCTCACTTATACCGGGCGTAGCCCGGAATTGGTAAGGACGATCAGTTATGGATTTATCAATAAAATTTCAACTTTTTATATCGATCTCAAACGTGAAAAAGCCAAACGCGATTATGAATTTGCCAGCAGCAAAGTAGATTCACTGCGACGCGTTATGCATTCAAAAGATAACCAGATTATTGCCATTGATAAAAGAACTTTGTTTACCAATACCGATAAAATGGAATTCAGGGTTCCTACAGAAAACCTGATCACCGAAAAGCAAATGCTGCGCCAGCAGTATGCTATAGCTGTTGCTAACCAGCAAAACGCCTCTTATAAATTACAAAAGGCAACACCTGTGATGCAGGTTTTGGACCGGCCAGAACCTCCTTACGATGTAAAAAAGCGATCACCGCTCATTTATAGCCTCATTGGTTTTTTCATCGGATTATTTCTTAGCATTGGATATTTTTCGATCCGATTATTAGTAACATACGCAAGGTCGGAAGCACGTAAAGCAATTTATGGTGAAAGAGTTTCCACGAATAAAACTGCGCCTGTTATTGTTTCATAATGATAAAGAAAATTCTTTTGCGTTTACTTCATTGCATCCCGTTTATTGTTTCTCAGTAAAGAAAGAAATAAGCTGGAACTATGTTTTATACAGACGATAATTTTATTGAAATTAAATTCGCTTCTTTAAACCTCTGCTGATTCCGCGAAATATTTATGAAAATAAGGAATGGTTTCTATGCCTTTATTAAAATTGGCAATACCATATTTTTCATTTGGTGAATGAAGATTGTCACCATCGAGACCGAAGCCCATAAAAATAATTTTTACCCCCAATTCTCTTTCAAGAATCGTTGAAATGGGGATGCTTCCGCCTCCGCGAACAGGGACCGGCGTTTTTCCAAAAGTTGTCTCTATTGCTCTTGTTGCGGCTTTATATCCTTTGCTGTCAATCGGGGTAAGATAAGGCTCACCACCATGATGTTCAAATGCTTTTATGGTAACTGATGAAGGAGCGATAGAAGTAAAGTAATCAATCAGCTTTTTGGTCATTTTTTCAGAGGATTGATTTGGAACAAGGCGTGCGGAAATTTTTGCAGTAGCTTTAGAAGGCAAAACGGTTTTTGCGCCTTCGCCCTGGTAGCCGCCCCAGATGCCATTCACTTCCAAGGTAGGCCGGATGCCGGTTCTTTCATTGGTTGTATATCCTTTTTCGCCCCACAATTCTTTGATGCCAATTTCTTTTTTATATTCATTTTCATCAAAAGGAGCCTGCGCCATTAAGGCTCTTTCTTTCTCGGGAACCTCCACTACATCATCATAAAAACCGGGAATGGTGACATGATTATTTTCATCATGGCAGCCGGCAATCATTTTTGCCAAAACAGTGATCGGATTGGCAACCGCGCCGCCATAAGTGCCACTGTGCAAGTCCCTTTCCGCACCGGTAACTTCTACCTCAATATAGGACAAACCACGCACACCAATGTCCAGAGACGGAGTGTCCATGCTAAGCATTGAGCTATCGCTGATTAAAATCACATCCGCTTTTAAAAGTTCTTTATGTTGCTCTACAAATTTCCCGAGGTTTGGTGAGCCAACTTCTTCTTCCCCTTCAATAATAAATTTCATATTGGTAGCCATGGTATTTGTTTTTACCATTGTTTCCAACGCTTTTAAATGCATAAAAAATTGGCCTTTATCATCAGCTGAACCGCGCGCAAAAACTTTTCCATCCTTTATTACCGGCTCAAAAGGCTTGCTGTGCCAAAGTTCCAGCGGTTCTGCCGGCTGGACGTCGTAATGCCCATATACCAAAACCGTAGGCTTATTTTTATCAATTATTTTTTCAGCATATACCACTGGAAAGCCATCTGTTTGCATCACTTCTGCTTTATCTGCACCGGAATTGAGAAAACTTTGCTTAACCGCTTCGGCGCATTTGATCATATCCGCTTTATGTTCACTTTTGGCACTCACTGAAGGAATCCGCAACAGTTCCATCATTTCATTTAAAAATCTTTCACGGTTTTTTTCCTGGTATTCTTTCCATTCTTCCATAACAAATCTTATTGTTTTTTAAAATAACACGACGAATGTAAAACATTTTAAAAGGATATGTTACAACAAATGAAATTAACGGGAATCGTAAACAATTTGTCTAAAATATTTGGTTTTCAATTAAAGGAATCTTTACATTTGCATCAGATTGCTTTTCAATTTATCAGCCTTTGTTTTAGTTGCGTCTAATGGATGCTTCTACTACAAAGGCTGAGTCAATTATAGGATTGAAGGTTCAGGATGAAAAGTTGAAAGTATCAGCAAACAGATGAATAATTTGCTTTTTTAATTACCAGCAACAGAAATAACTTATAGCATAATTAAAGCTTTTCCGTTTTGTTAAAATTCCCAAAAACACGCTGCGACGCTAACCTGATATTTTTAAAAAGGCGATAATAATATTCTTTATTAAACAATTGTGAATCGTGCATCGCTTTATAAGTTAGAAAAAAACCAACCGGCGAAAGCACAATGACCGGAAGCCACATTCCTACAATCGGGATCAATGTATGTTCCTTTGTGAATTTCTCTCCGAAAATATTTAATAAATAAAAGATCATAAAAAATACAAGTGCCATTACCAAAGGCAAGCCGAGACCACCCTTACGAATGATGGAGCCAAGAGGAGCGCCAATAAAAAACAATACCAGGCAGGCGATTGAAAGCGATAGTTTTTTATGCCATTCAATTTCATGTTGAGTGAAATCCTCATTTTGGCTTTTATAATCCAATGCTGCCATTTGTAATAGGTTGCGGGCAGTATTTACATTATTAAGCGTTTGTTCATAAACGAGATTCTGCAAACTATCCGGAACCAGTTGGTCGAAAGCTGTAACTTTTTTGGAAGGAATTTTTTCTTTTACGACCGCTGTTTCTCTTTTTGCGGCAACGCTGTCTTTAAAATTTGAATACTTGATGTAGAACGCAAGTTGGTTTTTATTTCTTTTATACAACGAGTCAGGAACTTTTTTCAGAGAATCAAGGTCCACGTTCAATTGCCTCATTGTTTTCATACGAATATTATTCATAAAAAGGCTGTCGGAGGTTTTTTGCAAATTGAGCTGGCTTAAATCAAAAAGCTTATTATATTCTTTAAAACCAAGATTTATAAATTCATTTTTGGTAGAATTAAACGTACCATTCTCTTCGTACCTGTTTCCGTTTTCCAATTTGAATTCCAGAAACTTTTTATCGGTGCTCATCGACATTTTGCCACTTTCAGAAATGATGGTATTATCCTGAACACCATTGGATTGTTCATAGATCAAAACCTTGTGTAGCGTGCTTCTGTCTTTATCTTTTTTATCTACTTTAATTGAAAAACCACGGAAGCCATCATAAAAAACGCCGTCTTTTAAATCAAACGCAGGACTTTTTTCATAAATATCATGATAGATAACGGCAAATTTTAAATTCGCTACCGGCGCTATATAATTTGCAAATAAAAAGGCAATTCCAGATAAAATAACTGAAACAAAAAACAAAGGCCGCATAAAACGCAACAAAGAAATTCCGGAAGATTTAATGGCAACGAGTTCAAAATTTTCGCCCAATTTGCCGAACGTCATAATAGAAGATAGAAGAATGGAAATCGGCATTGCGAGCGTTACGAGAGTAGCGCTTGCGTAAATCAAAAATTCCGTCAAGGTCAACATATCCAGTCCTTTGCCCACCAGGTCATCAATATACTTCCAAAGAATCTGCATCATAAAGACAAACAATGTAATAAAAAAAGTGGCTATGAATGGCCACACAAAAGCTTTCAGTATGAGTTTGTCGAGTTTTTTAAACATGCAAAAAAATGGCCGAGTTTATTGTTTGGAACAAAAGTACGGCTTTCAATTTTCGAAATGCAACTTCCCGAAAGCATCTGCAATTTTTACAATAGAATTAGTTACATGAAGATGTGCATCTTCTTTTATAAAAAAAAAGTCTTTTTTGGAAAAAGGATTTTACTCCGCTGGGGTATAAAAAGTTACAGGAATTTATCTCCTATATTTCTTTTTATTTCTGATAAATATTCTTTGATATTTTGTTCATTTTCTTTTTTACAAATCAACAACGCATCCTTACTATCTACCACAATAAAATCATCGAGTCCCTGCAATAAAATTAATTTATCATCAGTAGTATGCACTATATTTTTTGAGCAATCAAAAAGTACGACGTTGTTTCCAGCCACTGCATTTTCATGGTAGTCTTTTTCCAGGTTTTCATAAGCGCTTCCCCAGGTTCCGAGATCGCTCCAGCCAAAAGAAGACGGAATAACATAAACATTATCCGCCTTTTCCAAAATGCCGTAATCAATAGAAATATTCATGCATAGCGGATATATTAATTCTATCGCTTCCTTTTCATTTTCCACATTCATCGCTTTTTTTGCTCCTTCAAAAAGTTCATGTATTTCCGGAAGGTGTTTTTCAAAAGCGGTAATAATATTCTTAGTTTGCCACACAAAAATCCCTGCGTTCCATAAAAAATCCCCGCTGGCTATAAAAGTTTTCGCCAATTCGAGATCTGGTTTTTCGGTAAATGTTTTTACTTTATAAATATTGTCGCTTACCGCGTGTTGCTCGTATTGAATATATCCATAGCCGGTATTTGGTTGAAAAGGTTTGATTCCCAAAGTGAGCAAGGCATTATTTTTTTCGGTAAATTCAAGTGCTTCAAGACTGGTTTTTATAAAGGCTTTTCCATCGAGTATCAGGTGATCTGCTGGCGCGCAAATCAAATTACTTTCCGGATTCAATTGTTGAAGCTTATAAGAAATATAAGCGATACACGGAGCGGTGTTTTTGCGTGAAGGTTCGCAAACGATGTTCTCAACCGGCATCAATGGCAATTGATTCGCCACAATGTCTTTATATTGATAGGAAGTAACTACGTAAATATTTTCTATCGGAATATATTGTGCAAAACGATCGAAAGTTGATTGAATAAGTGTTTTACCGGTATTTAAAATATCCAGGAATTGTTTGGGATAATCCACACGACTTACAGGCCAGAAACGGCTTCCAATACCGCCCGCCATGATGGCGACATAGTTGTTTTTGTTCATAATTAGTTTGTTTAAATAATTCCTTCACGAACGAGGTCGTGCAAATGAATAATGCCCGCATAATTATCACCATCAACTACCACAAGTTGGGTAATATTTTTACTGCGCATGATATCCAGTGCGTTTACCGCCAGTGATTTGCTATCGATAGTTTTGGGGTTTATAGTCATGATATCTTTTGCTTTTACCTCTTTATGATTCAAATCTTTTTCGAGCATTCTTCTTAAATCCCCGTCGGTAATAATTCCGGTAATTTTTTCATCGTTGTCCAATACAACGGTGACTCCCAGGCGCCTTTTCGTTATTTCAATAATAACGTCTTTCAAAACACTTTCTGTATTTACAGCGGGTTTTTCATTATTGATTGAAAGATCACCAACGTGCAGGTACAGTTTTTTTCCCAAAGCTCCTCCGGGATGAAATTTCGCAAAATCTTCTGAACCAAAACCGCGCAATTCCATAAGACAAACGGTAATGGCATCGCCCATTACCATCTGCGCAGTAGTGCTGCTCGTGGGCGCCAGGTTATGAGGAGACGCTTCTTCTTCTACCGTAGTATTTAAAAAGATATCTGCACATTTGGCCAGATAACTTTCCTTATTACCGCAGATTGCAATGAGCAGGTTTCCAAAATTTTTTATCAGTGGGACCAACACTTTTATTTCAGGACTGTCACCACTTTTGCTGATGATCATTACCACATCATTTTCCTGCACCATTCCAATATCGCCATGGATGGCATCGGCAGCATGCAGAAAAATTGCGGGTGTGCCGGTACTATTCAGGGAAGCGACAATTTTTTGTGCGATAATAGCGCTTTTACCAATCCCGCTAATTACTACCCGGCCTTTTGAAAAATAGATTTTGGTGATGGCTTCTTCAAAATCGGCATTAATAAAGCCTTCCAATGCTGCAATAGAACGGGATTCTGCGATAATTGTTTGTTTACCGGTATGAATAATATGATTTCCCATTAAATATCGAAAAAATGTGCTTTTACTGATTAATCTTCAAATATGTAATTCTGTTGAAGCGATTGCAAACGTACTTGAATTGAATGGATGAACAAAGCAAAATAATTTAAACAGATTATCCCAAAATGGCGTACCTTAACAGATTATCTAGATAAAGGGAATGTTAAAGCAACTTTAACCTCATGTTTCAATTCCATAATTTAACTTTGGAACCCTTTTAAAAAAAGAAAGAATAGCAGAAACGAAAAACCATGCCTACAACAAAAACAAAAAAACCACCAAAAACTTCTACGCCTAAAACTGCAAATAAAAGTAATACCAACAAAACATTTCAAGGAAAATTACTTTCAGAACACCTTCAAAATTATTTTGGATTCAATTCTTTCAAAGAACCGCAGGAAGAAATCATCAATAGCCTTTTATCCGGCAAAGATACTTTTGTAATCATGCCCACAGGCGGCGGCAAAAGCCTTTGCTACCAATTGCCGGCAATTATCAGTGAAGGATGTGCAATCATTGTTTCTCCATTGATCGCTTTAATGAAAAACCAGGTGGACCTGGTTCGTGGATATAGCAGTGCTGATAACATCGCTCATTTTTTAAATAGTTCTCTGAACAAAGGCCAGCAAAAAATAGTAAAAGACGACCTTTTATCCGGAAATACCAAGCTTCTTTATGTGGCTCCCGAAACGCTGACAAAAGAAGAAAATGTTGAATTTTTTAAAGATTTAAAGATTTCATTTTTTGCGGTTGATGAAGCGCATTGTATCAGTGAATGGGGCCATGATTTCAGGCCGGAATACAGAAGATTGCGCGAAATCATGGATCAAATAGATGAAAAAATTCCGGTAATCGCTTTGACTGCTACCGCTACACCTAAGGTTCAAAGCGATATTGTAAAAAACCTCGGCCTTCGCAATCCGAATATTTTTATTTCATCTTTTAACCGTTCCAATTTGTATTATGAAGTGGTGCCAAAGGTGAAAAAAGATCAAGCAATAAAAAGCATGGTAAAATTCATTTCGCAAAACAAGGGAAAAAGCGGAATTATTTATACACTGAACCGTAAAACAACTGAAGAACTGGCAGAAACATTGATGGCCAATGGCATACAGGCAGTTGCTTATCATGCCGGTTTAGATACAAAATTAAGAGCAGCAAGACAGGACCAGTTTCTCGGAGAAGAAATACAAGTAATTGTGGCCACCATTGCATTTGGAATGGGTATTGATAAGCCGGATATCCGTTTTGTCATTCATTATAATATTCCTAAATCAATAGAAAACTATTACCAGGAAACCGGCCGTGCAGGACGTGACGGATTGGAAGGAAAATGTTTGCTCTATTATTCTCACAAAGATGTAGCAAAACTCGAGCATTTAATGCGTGATAAATCATTAAGCGAAAGAGAAATTGGCGCTCAATTAATCAATGAAACTGTTGCTTATTCTGAAAGTGCTGTTTGCCGCAGAAAAATGTTGTTGAATTATTTCGGAGAAACTTATACCCAGGATAATTGTGGCGGCAAATGCGATAATTGTAAAAATCCAAAAGAACTGATTGAGGCAAAACAAGAAGTTTTGATTGCATTGAAAGCGATTAAATCACTTGAAGAAAGGTTTCCCATTACTTACATGATTCCTGTTATTATCGGCAAGCTGAATCCGCAGATCAAAATGTACCGTCACGAAGAAAAACCGGTTTTTGGCACTGGAAAAGACAAGGACGAACATTTCTGTAATTCATTGATCAGGCAAATGCTTTTGGAAGGAATTATTCAAAAAGATATTGAAGATTATGGGGTTTTGAAAATCACGAAAAAAGGGGAATCATTTCTTAAAAAACCTGCTTCTTTCAAAATCGCATTGAATCACATTTATGAAACGGATGGCGAAGAGGATGATGATGCATCTGATAATGCAGAAGCGGTTGCTGCAGATGATAAACTGGTGGAATTGCTAAAAGATCTCCGTCGTGAAGAAGCGAAAAAACGCAATTTGCCGCCTTTTGTAATTTTCCTGGAAAATAGTTTGATAGATATGGCAACACTTTATCCAACTACTTTAAAAGAGCTGGAAAAATGCCAGGGCGTTAGCGTGGGCAAGGCCTTAAAATTTGGAAGGCCGTTTGTGAACCTGATTGCAAAATATGTGGAAGAAAATGATATTGAAAAGCCGGATGATTTTGTAATGAAAAGTGTGGTAAACCGTAACAGCAATAAAATTTTTATCATCCAGAACGTTGACAAAAAAATGCCACTCGAAACCATTGCAAAAAACCGGACTTTAAAACTGGAAGAACTTCTTGAAGAAATGGAAACTATTGTAGCAAGCGGTACCAAATTAAATCTGGATTATGCAATTGAGGAATTGATGGACGATTATGAGAGAGAAGAAATTATTGATTATTTTAAAGGTTGCGAAACTTCGAGCCTTGAGATAGCGAAAGAAGAGCTGGCAGATGGAAATTATTCTTTGGAGCAGTTAAAGATTATGCGTATCAAATTCCTATGTGAATATGGGAATTAAAAAAAAATAAAAAGGAATTTTTATTTTAACTGAATAACCCTATTTTTGCCGCCCAAAATGATGGTGCGGTAGCTCAGTTGGTAGAGCAAAGGACTGAAAATCCTTGTGTCGGCGGTTCAATCCCGCCCCACACCACAAAACCCCTTAATCGGGGTTTTTTTGTTTTTAGCCTATATATTTCAAAACCATGGTAAGCTGTATTTTATTAATGGTAAAAAGAAATGTTAAACGATTCCCAACGAATTTTCTTTTAGAAGTTTCAACAAGAGATTGAAAATTTAGGTTTCAAATTGTAATCTTAAAAAAAATGATCATGCTTTGAGCTTGCACAATGCAACTTCAAAAGAAAGAGACCCGGCACAAAGAAAATCGAATAACGATGAAAGAATAGCATTCAAAAAATGATTCAGGCATCCAATTTGGCTTTAGTTTTCAAACAGCGATTCTAATAAAATGAAAGCACCAAAAATTTTTAATAACGGTCGGATATTTATCTCAGCAGCCATTTTGTTTTCTATTTTCTTTTTTAGTTCCTGCTCTAAAAAAATCATTTTTCCGACTTCTTCACTAGCTCCTGCCGCAGTAGGAAGGGTAAAAATTAAAAAAGACAACAATAATAACTATGCAATTCAGGTGAGTATCGAAAACCTGCCTGATGCCAAACGATTGAGTCCTCCGAGGAATTATTATGTAGTATGGATTGAAACCAGAAATAATGGAATTAAAAAGCTGGGCCGAATCATCAGTTCAAAGGGATTTCTGAGCAGCAAAATGAAAGCTTCCTTAGACGCAGTTTCTCCCACAAAGCCAACACGAGTTTTTATTACAGCCGAAAACGATGAATATATACGCTATCCCGGAAATATGGTTGTGCTCGACACCGGAAATTTTTAGAAATCTCTTTTAAAAAAACATTATTTACTAAAGCTTCCAGCAAAAGAAGAAATAACCGCTTTTCTGATTTAGAAATTGTATTTTAATAGATTATTTGTCAAAAACTTCCAGCAAAAGAAGAAATACGGCTTTTTCTATTTCTGGATTTTGATTAGATATTCAATTACGAAGCAGCCTGCAAAATCTGTGAATTCGAAAGATACTTTTCACTTGGACTATATACAAAAAGGCAGGATCCGTCTTTGATGGTTTCGATAATTGGTTTGGTATATTTGGGAGGCAAAGCCGGGCAGCCCAAACTTCTTCCAATATATCCAAGCGCTTTAATTGTTTTTTCACTTACATAATCGGCGCAATGAATTACTATTGCACGGCTTTCTGCATTGTCATTGATTCCCTTTTCTTCTCCTTCCAGTTTCAATGAAAGCCCGTGCTCGCCATTGTAAGTTTGTTTGGTAATATAAAAACCAAGACTACTCATATTACTTTCAGGCGAATTTGAAAACTTACTAGCAAATTCTTTCCCCGAATTCCGCCCATGAGCCACATATGTATTAAAAAGTAATTTTAAATTGGCCATATCCAATACAAACAAACGCTTTTGAGTAGATGGTAAACTAAAATCAACAATAGATAAAATATTGTCGTTATTTAATTTGCCAGCGGAACGCAAGACGTTATAACCTTTAACTCCCTCAATAAAAGCCTGCCGTGATAGTCCCAATTCATTTAGTTGTAAGCTGTCATAAAGATGAAACTTTGCGAGGTCCAGTCTTGTAGCAGCCGGAGCATTAATTTGAACAATTGGCGTTTTTACTGATGAAGAAACAGGTTTAAGTGTTGCAAACATAAAAGGAAACGGAATCAGAAAAATAAAAAGCAGCGAAATGGATAGATAACGTTTCTGAAAGTTTTTTTTCATTCGGATGTTTTATAGGTTTTCAGGTAGTGTAAAGGGCTTTAAAAAAGCAATTTCTATTTTTTAAAGACGAATGCAAAAATAACGGATATCCAGCTTTTTTATGTTAGTGAAAAGCAGTAACAACGCCATTTTGCAGTTCTTTTAACAGAAAAAAAACCAAAAATTTTTCAATATCTTTTTTAAAACAGATTTTTTAAAAATTTATTGTACCGGCGAATTTTAAAAACACATTTTTACTTAAACTTGTGGTACTGCAACTTGTTATATTTGTAAGAATCACAGTAAGTAAAAAAAGACATCATTACTAATTCAATTTCCATATTAAATAGTCCGATTGAATATTTAAAAGGTGTAGGCCCTTTTCGCGCTGATATTTTGAAAAAAGAAGCCGGCATTTATACCTTTAAAGATCTGCTTGAATATTTTCCGTTCAGGCATATCGATCGTACACAGATAACGCCGATCAGCAAAATCAACGGTGAAACCGATTATGTGCAGGTAAAAGGCAAAGTAACATCCGTAGAGATTATTGGACAAAGCCGGGGAAGGCGTCTCGTAGCTACTTTGTATGATGGAACCGAAGAGTTGGAGTTGGTGTGGTTCCAGGGAATAAACTGGATGGAAAAAAGCCTTCAAATCGGTGCTCAATACCTGGTTTTCGGTAAAGCCGGATTTTTCATGAATACCGCCCAAATTACTCATCCGGAAATGGAGAGGCTTACCGATGAAAATAAAAACGCAAAAAGTTTTTTGGAACCGATTTACCTGGGAACGGAGAAATTAAAAGCAAAAAGCATGGGTGGCAGGCAAATGGGAAGCCTCACCTATACCCTTTTGCAAATGCTTTCTGAAAAAGATATTCCTGAAAATATCCCTGCAGATATTTTAGAAAAATTCCGGCTGATAAAAAGATTGGATGCATATAGACTTATTCATTTTCCCACTTCGCAAAATGATTATCAAAATGCGGTAAAACGGCTGAAATTCGAAGAACTGTTTATTTCACAATTGAGAATGGGTTTGATCAGATTCAAAAGAAATACTTTTTCGAAAGGTTTAAATTTTTCGAAAGTCGGCGACCTTTTTAATAACTTTTACAATCATCATCTGCCTTTTGAGTTGACGGGCGCGCAAAAAAGAGTTTTGAAAGAAATCCGAAAAGATTTGGGAAGCGGCAAACAAATGAACCGGCTTTTGCAAGGCGACGTCGGAAGTGGCAAAACGATGGTGGCGCTGATGGCAATGCTGATTGCAGCCGATAATGGTTATCAAAGCTGCTTCATGGCTCCGACAGAGATATTGGCGCGGCAACATTTTGAAAGCTTGAAAACGATGCTGGATAATATTCCAATCAAAATAGGAATTCTTACCGGCTCATCTACTGCAAAAGAAAAACGTGAAGTTTTAAAAGCAACCAGCGAAGGAGAAATAACGTTATTAACCGGAACACATGCATTGATCGAGGATGCAGTTCAGTTTAAAAACCTCGGATTGGCTATTGTGGATGAACAGCATCGATTTGGCGTAGCGCAAAGGGCAAAGTTGTGGGATAAAAATGATGTAAATCCACACATCCTGGTGATGACCGCAACGCCGATTCCGCGCACACTTGCATTAACGGCATACGGTGATTTGGATTATAGCATTATGGATGAAATGCCTCCCGGAAGAATTCCAATAACCACGGTTCACAGGATGGAATATACCCGGCCGCAGGTAATGAATTTTATTAAATCGGAAATAAAACGCGGTCGGCAGGCTTACATCATTTACCCGTTGATAGAAGAATCTGCGAAGCTCGATTTTGAAGATCTAATGCGCGGCTACGAAGAAGTAAAAGCTTATTTTCCCGAACCACAGTATTATATCAGTATGGTACATGGACGTCAAAAAGCGATAGAAAAACAAACGAACATGAATCGCTTCGTAAAAGGCGACACACAAATCCTGGTTTCCACCACCGTGATTGAAGTTGGGGTAAATGTTCCCAACGCGAGTGTGATGGTAATAGAAAGCGCGGAAAAATTTGGACTTCCACAATTGCATCAGTTACGCGGAAGAGTAGGACGGGGAAATGAAAAAAGTTATTGTATTCTTTCTACAAAAGTAAAACTAAGCGCCGATGCAAAACAACGTTTGAAAATCATGTGTGAGACCAACGATGGCTTTAAAATTGCAGAGAAAGATTTGGAAATTCGTGGTCCTGGTGATATTGAAGGAACCCGTCAAAGTGGTTTGCTGAATTTTAAATTAGCCAATATTATCGAAGACAGAAAAATTCTGGAAGCCGCAAGATTAACTGCTGAAAAAATCATCGACGAGGATGCAAAATTATCCACCGCTCAAAACGCTTGTCTTAGAGAATTTATGGAAAGTGAAAAAGGGAAAACTGCCTGGAGTAAAATATCATAAAGTTTTATTTTTTAAAAGTTGTTATGTTAAGAAGCTATTAAATCAGAATCGAGAAATTTAATTTCAAACTCTTCTTCTAATTGTTTCTTAAATTTAGTGTTCAGTTTTTATTTTACTATTTTGCTTGCTATCCGAAATATTTTTCCGTTTCATTCATGATAAAATTATTTTTTTTGAAAATCTTAAAAAAATGTTCTTATTGTCTTTTTCTTCTCATTACATTTTTTGTAACACAAAATGTATTCGCACAAGTGCAGTTTATTGAGAATAAAGGCCAGTGGGATCACAAAGTAAAGTATATGAGCAACGCCGGCAGCGGCTCCTTTTACTTGACGGAAAAAGGATTTACGATTGATCAAAATAATCCGGATGATATCGAAAAAATAAAGCTGGAAAGACACGGGTTAGATTCCGCCGGAAAAGTTGGAAGAAAGACAGAAAATAACATCATTCGCAGTCATGCTTATTCTGTGGAATTTTTGAATGCAGGAAACCCTGAAATTATTCCTGATAAGCAGATTCCTTCTATAAACAATTATTTTATAGGGAATGATAAAAGTAAATGGGCCTCTGGTTGTAAAATTTATCTCGGCGTTACATACAGAAATATGTACCCAGGCATCGATTTGAGATATTATACAGATGCCGGTGGAAACTTGAAATACGATTTTATCATTAATCCTGGTGCAAAGATCAGCGACATTGCCATGAAATATTCCGGCACAAAAAAGCTATCTGTAAAAAACCGTGAGCTGAATGTAGCCACTTCACTTGGAGTGAGCAAAGAATTAAGACCTTATACTTACCAGGTAATTGACAATCAGAAAAAGGAATTGGATTGCCGTTATGTAATAAAAGGAGACGTTGTTACTTTCGATGTAAAAGATTATTCTCCTACTCAAACACTCATAATTGATCCCACTTTAATATTTTTTAGTTATTCCGGAAGCACCGCAGATAACTGGGGGTTTACCGCTACTTATGGTCCTGACGGCAGTTTTTATGGCGGCGGTATCGCATTTGGAAATGGATTCCCGGCTTCAACTGGCGGGTATGATAAATCTTTTAATGGAAGTTTTGACATTGCCTTAATTAAACTTACTCCTGACGGGAGAAACCGCGTTTATGCAACATACATTGGAGGCAGCGGCGAGGAACAACCTCATAGCCTGATCGTCGATGCACAGGGAAATCTCACTCTTGCCGGAAGATCAAATTCACCAAATTATCCAACTACTGCAACGTTAGGCACGCTCGGCGGCTATGATATTGTGGTTACCAAATTAGATGCGACCGGTGGAAATTTGATCGGTTCCATGAAAATTGGCGGTACTGCAAATGATGGAGTTAATATTGCTGATGAAAGCAGCGGATCAGGTACCAATTCACTGAAAAGAAATTATGGTGACGATGCAAGAAGCGAAGTTTTACTGGATGCTTCGAATAATATTTATGTGGCTTCCTGTACAGCATCATCTGATTTTCCCGTCACTGCCGGAGCATATCAAAGCAAAAATGCCGGGATGCAGGATGCAGTAGTTCTCAAACTAGATCCCACCTGCAACAAAGTTTTATTTAGTACTTTACTTGGAGGAAAAGATAATGATGCGGCTTATGTTCTGGGATTGGGAAATAATGGAAATGTTTATGTTGCCGGTGGTACCGCCAGCAACAACCTAAATGGAATTTCAAAATCAGGCGTAGTAAATTCCACTTTTCAGGGTGGGGTTTGCGATGGTTTTATTGTTGAAATGAACAATACCGGTAGTTCTGTTATCAGGGGAACTTACATTGGAACGGCACAGGCAGATCAGATCTATGGAATAGATACCGATAAATTTGGATTTATTTATGTGATGGGAACATCAGAAGGGAACATGCCGGTTATTAATGCTCCTTATTTTAATTCCGGGGCGAAACAATTTATTACAAAGCTAAAACCGGATTTGAGTTCTGTGGTATACCAAACAGTTTTTGGATCTACCAATGCAACTTATCCAAACCTGTCACCAACTGCTTTTCTTGTTGATCGCTGTGAAAATGTGTACGCGTCCGGCTGGGGCGGCAAATCGAACACGGGCACCGGTTTTCAAACCGCTACAACTAAAGGAATGCCTACTACACCAAACGCTGTGAAACCACAAACCGATGCGTCTGGTAGTGATTTTTATTTTATTGTTTTGCGTAAGAATGTTGACTCGTTATTATATGGAACGTTTTACGGTCAACAGGATCCACCGGGGCGTACAGCTCCAATTACATTTGGAGATCATGTGGATGGAGGAACAAGTCGATTTGACCGTAACGGGGTAATCTACCAGGCCATGTGTGCCAATTGTTATAAGAGCGTCGCATTTCCCGGCACTCCCGGAGCCTGGTCAAAAAGCAATCAATCGCAAGGGCAAAATGGATCCTGCAACCTGGGAATGCTAAAGATCGAAATGGATTTTTCAGGCGTGCGTTCAGCTTTACATACGTCTATTAATGGAATTTCCAACGATACCGCCGGCTGTGTACCATTGCAGGTTGATTTCACCGATTCACTTAAAAAGGGAAAACTTTATTACTGGTATTTCGGCGATGGAACAGGTGATACGACAACGGTTCCCGCAACTTCACATGTCTATGAAAAGGTGGGCACCTATCCGGTAATGTTGGTTACTATTGACAGCAATACCTGCAATATTTCAGATACATCATACAAGCATATCCGAGCCGGAGATAATAAAGCAAATCTTGATTTTCTTTCTGAAAAATTAATGCCTTGTACCAATCTAAGCTATGATTTCACCAATACGTCGACACCAACCCATGGAGCTTTTAAACCGGGCATCTTTACATGGGATTTTGGTGATAATACACCATTAGTTGTTCAAAATCAAAACCCTGTAACGCATACTTTTGCCGGAGCCGGTACTTATAAGGTAACGCTATCATTAAACGATACCACTTATTGTAATTCGCCCGATGATACCGTTAAAACGATACGCCTTTCACCGGAAGTAAAAGCGTTGTTCAGCACTCCTGCAAATGGTTGTGTTCCTTATAATGCGGTGTTTACAAATAATTCTTTAGGAGGACTTAATTTTCTTTGGGATTTCGGCGATGGCGCTACTTCCACAATTGATAATCCAACACATCTTTATACAAAAACCGGGTCTTATACAGTAAAACTCAGCGCCTTTGATTCTACTTCCTGCAATAAAGTTTCGGATACAGCTTTCACACTGAATGTAAGCGCAATTCCTTTTGCTTCCTTTAGTTATAACCCGACAGTTCCGAAGGAAAATACATTTACGAACTTTACAAATCAATCAGTTGGGGCGACAAAATATCTATGGAATTTCAGCGACGGCGATACTTCAAATCTAAAAGATCCAAAACACATTTTTGCAGCCACCGGCACTTTCAATGTTTGTTTAAATGCAGCCAATGATGTCGGTTGCAGTGATGATACCTGCATACAGGTTCAATCATTAATAAAACCTTTGGTAGATGTACCCACTGCATTTACACCGGGAAAATTTGGGGCAAATGGAATCATAAAAGTGGTTGGATTTGGAATAAAAGAAATGCATTGGACCATTTACAATAGATGGGGACAAAAGGTTTTTGAAACCAATAGTACAAAAAGCGGCTGGGACGGCACCTTTAATGGAAAATTACAACCAATGGACGTGTATTCTTATACCTTAGAAGTAATTTTTTCAGATGGTAAAAAAGTAACAAAAACAGGAGACATTACTTTATTGCGATAAAGCAAATGAAAAAGATTTTAAAAATATTATTCCTTTTCTTTTCTTCCATGTCCGGGTTGAGGCAGGCGTTTGGGCAGGATTTGCATTTCTCCCAATTTTTCAATAATCCATTACTCGCCAATCCGGCAAATACCGGTTTTATTCCTGATGCGGATTACCGGTTAGGCGCTTCTTACCGCAATCAATATTCAAACATTATGTCGGTGCCTTATAAAACCATGAGTATTTTTGGAGATGCCCAGGTATTCAGGAACAGGATCGAAACCGGTTGGATGGGATTAGGTGGCGTTATCGAGCGTGATGTAGCAGGAAGTGGCAGTCTTACTTCTACGCAAATCTATGCTTCAATCGCTTATCATCAAATGCTCGGCCTCAGCAGTCTTCTTACTGCCGGATTTAACGTAGGCTGGGCTAATAAAAGAATTGACCAAAGCAAGCTAACTTTTCCCGATCAGTTTGACGGAAAATTTTTTGACGCTACTTTACCAACATCCGTTCAATTGCTCAACAACAGCGTCAGTTACTTTGATATGCAGGCTGGCCTTAATTACGCTTACTTTCCGACAGAAGATGTTTATATTAATGCCGGTTATTCTATTCAACATGTAAACAGGCCAAAGGAAACTTTTTTTGCTGAGGATAATTCCAGCACCATTCCTATGCGTCATATAGGTTTTATCAATGGAATTTTTAAAATGAGTGATGTGGTTATTATAAATCCGGCTGCATATTATACAATTATGGCAAAATCAAGTGAACTGATGGTTGGCATGAATGCAGCTTATAATCTTTCCGGAGATGGTTCCAAACAAATTATAGGGGGATTGTTTTACCGGTATGGAGATGCAGTAATTCCAATGGTGGGGTTACAGGTTGGAAGTATCAGGTTCACTTTCAGTTATGATGTGACCACTTCTTCTCTCAAAAATTTCAATCATTCTTTTGGAGCGGACGAATTTAATGTTTTGGATAAAGGATTTTATAATACGTTTAATGGAAACCGTAAAGAAACGTTATGTCCGACTTTCTGATTTATTTCTCAGTAAAACAAGAAATAATGCCGATTTATATCTACTCAGAAAAAAATACAATCAGTTCCCATGACTGAAATAATTACGTTAGACTTCTGTTTCTATAAAAATTTACGAAGTAAAATTTTTCATCTGTTCTTCAGCAAAAGAACAAATAATCAGAATTTCTATTTCTCAAAAAAGATTATTTTCCCATAGCTCAATAATTATATTCTCTCCTTGCTGCATTCCACCTGATTCCGAGGCTTAAAGTATTTGAAGTAGGAAGGCTGGTAAATTTTCTGAAAAGGTAGCCACCATCAATAAAAAGATTTTCTTTTAATTCATAAGATACCTGCAAAGTTGCATTCAGGCATTTTACTTTTCGCCCGCTGCCCACATAATGTCCATAATCTCCATTGCGTGTTTGATAAAGTTCAAATGGATTTCCGCCAAAATTTAGCCCGGCAGAATCAAGCCCCTGGTAATAATAAATTCCCCTAACATTGATGTACCATTTTGGTGCAGGCTGATATTTTGCAATACCGATAAACTCCTGGAAGTTGGCTCCCAGCGGATGCGCCAGGAATTGATTATAATGCGTGTAATTGGTGGCTGAATCGTAATGAGAATACGTGTAAGGCCGTACGCGGTTACTTTCAATCTGCAAATCAAGATTTTTTATGGTAAACGCATCTACATATTTCGCGCCTAACTGGAAAGCATATTTATTAGCCCAGTAACCATTGTTTTGCTTAATCTCTTTAAGGATAAATTCATCCAATAGAAATTGTCCGTAAAACTGGAAATGATGTGCAGCATTCGCTTTGAAATCAAAGCCTACATGTGCTTTATCCGGGCTGCCTACATTGCCTTCTACATACCGCAGAAAGATAATCGGGTTCAGATATTCGAAATCAAAATACTGGCTTCTGCCAAACATAATGCTTTCAAACAAACCAATGTTCAGCCATTTGGTCACATTCATACTCAGATGATGCATTGCTGCATATTTGCGCACCAACAAATAATCGCCGGTTTTTGTAAACGGAGGCATCAGTTCCATAAAAAGATTCTGATAATTCAATTTCCAAATCCTTGTATTCAGTTTTAGAAATAAATAACTGTTGGCATCATCACTCAAAAAAAGGCTGCGGTATCCATCGCCGATAAAGTTTTTATCATAGCCAAATTGGATGTCAATGTATTTGGTTGCATTAAAAGTTACATAACCTCTTGCATCGAAATAATCAAAAGCCGTTTTTTTAAATTTTTTATAAAAACCGACGCCGGGAACAGCATTATATTGCGCCACCCTATCCTGGAAAAACGATGGACCGCGCTCCTGGTTTTCTGAAATGGTGGAAGAAAATCCGATTTTATTGGCAATCCTTCCACGAACAGTGACGCCGCGTTTATTTAAAAAAATGTTTTCATCATTTCCGGATTCTTTTCCAACCTGGAAATAAATAATTGGATTTAATGCGAGAAAAAAATCTTTGGTATTTACTTCAAGAAGATTCGGTTTGGTAACATATAAAGCATTCCAGATTGGCTTTTTGCTCAAAAAGGATTCCTTCGAACCACTGACCCATTCTGAATTATCCATCAGAAGCGCATGCAGATTATATCTATCAACCGTCGTTAAATTACTTCCGTTTGCACTATCGAGGCTATCAATCTTTTCTACAGCCGGCACAATTGCTTTTCTACTGAATGGCTTATCGGAAGAAAAATTGAGCACCGGATTAGTGGTTTGCTTTATTTCCAAACGATCGATAATATTGTATTCTTTTGACCCGTCGGGGATATAGGTTGTTTGCGCAAAAACAAATGCAGGATAAAAAAATACAGCAAGGGTAATAACACTTTTTTTAATTTGCATAGAGTTGGTTATTAATTATTTAATTTCAGCCAATGCAAAATTATCTTATTAAACATATATCCGTTGTAAATGAAAATAATATTTCTGAAAAAGATGTTTACATAAAAAACGGACGAATAGAAAGAATTGACGACGCCATTCACGTAAAAGAAAAAGTAAAAGAAATTAATGGTGAAGGAAAGCATTTATTTCCGGGCGCAATCGACGACCAGGTACATTTTCGTGAACCGGGATTAACGCATAAAGCAAACATTTATACAGAAAGTAAAGCAGCAATTGCAGGCGGCGTTACTTCCTTTATGGAAATGCCAAACACAATACCCAACGCACTTACAGAAAAATTGCTCGAAGAAAAATATTTGATTGCCAAACAAAATTCTTTGGCAAATTATTCTTTCTTCATGGGCGTCAGCAATACAAATGCTGACGAGGTTTTGAAAATGAATAAACGAAAAAAAGATGTTTGCGGTGTAAAAATTTTTATGGGTTCCAGCACCGGAAATATGTTGGTTGACAGCGAACCGGCTTTGCATAAAATTTTTGGTGAAAGCGAATTATTAATCGCCACACATTGTGAAGATGAAAAAATTATCAAAGAAAATTATAAGAATTTAAAAAGCATTAAGCCAATTCTATCTCCTTCTGATCACCCGATTATCCGTGATGAAAATGCCTGTTATACTTCTTCTTCATTTGCGGTTTCTTTGGCAAAAAAATATAACAGCCGTTTGCACATCCTACACATTACCACAGCAAAAGAGCTGGAACTTTTTACTAATGATATTCCATTAAAAGAAAAAAGAATCACAGCGGAAGTTTGCGTTCATCATTTACATTTTACTGCAGATGATTATGCAAGACTCGGTTATTTAATCAAATGCAATCCCGCAATAAAAGAATTAAAAAATAAAGAAGTATTGTGGAAAGGCTTACTGGATAATCGTTTGGACGTAATAGCAACAGACCATGCACCGCATACTATGGAAGAAAAACTTCCGCCTTACGAGCACGCACATTCGGGTCTGCCATTGGTTCAACATTCTTTATTATTGATGTTGCATTATTATAAAGAAGGCAGAATTTCTTTGGAAAAAATTGCGGAGAAAATGAGCCACGCAGTTGCAGATTGTTTTAAAATAAAAGATCGCGGTTATATTCGTGAAGGATATTTTGCAGATTTGGTTGTTGTTGATTTAGACAAAAAAATGACTGTAACAAAAGAAAATATTTTATACAAATGCGCATGGAGCCCTTTGATGGGTTCTACATTTCCGGCAGAGATAAATTATACTTTTGTAAATGGAAATTGTGTTTATGGAAATACCTTGTTTGATGAATCTATAAAAGGAGAAAGAATGAATTTTGAAAAATGAAAATCAAGAATTAAATATCTATGGAAACAGACAAAACCACTTTACACGACCTTTCCATTTTCAATCATGAAGAAGAATTTTCTGTTTTTGATAAATTAAATTTTACCAGGACAACCGGCGGACGTGAAAAATTAAGACAGCTATTCAATAAGTCCTTGAGTGATATTGATTCGATAAAAAACGTACAGAAAACTTTACAAGTTATCCTAGCAAACAAAGACCAGTGGCCACTTATAGTAAGCAATGGCACAGTGATGATGATTTACAAATTTTATGAATCTTCTATAGATGAACCACCGTCAAGGCCAACGCCTATAACTGCATATTGATATAAATTACTTCATGGCCCTGATTTTTCTTTGATAAAATATTCTACTGGCCATGCCTTTGATTTTATAAAAGGCATGCAACAGATTGTAACTGTTTTTTTAAGTGATGACACACCGTTGAATTTAAAAAAGGTTTTACAAAAAGCACAGGTACTTATTGAAAGGCATCAATTTCATAGCATATCAAAGTTTCAAAAAGCATCAGATCTCTCCAATCACCAAATGCTGGCGTTTGCATATTATATCCGTTATCACTATAAGCAAAACTTTTTAGAGCTTGTTGATATTTATTCCCAATTAGACGCCTGGTATGGAATGGCAGTTGCAGTAAACGAACTTAAATTATCATTTCCTGTTTTTATTTCTTCTGAGGAGCCGGTTTTAAAGGCAAAAGAATTGTATCATATTTTATTGCATGAACCGGTGGCTTATGATGTTGAATTAAATCAGAATCATAATTTTATTTTTCTGACCGGTGCAAACATGGCGGGCAAAAGCACTTTTATCAAAGCAGTTGGCAGCGCTGTGTTTTTGGCCCATATTGGATTGGGCGTTCCAGCAGACAGCATGGAGCTTTCTTTGTTTGATGGATTACTCAGCAATATCAATGTGGTGGACAATATTGTAAAAGGAGAAAGCTACTTTTATAACGAAGTGCAGCGGATAAAAAACACGATTTTAAAAGTAAATGATGGAAGAAAATGGCTGATACTGATTGACGAATTGTTCAAAGGAACGAATGTGGAAGACGCCATGAAATGCAGTACAGTCGTGATTGAGGGCCTGATTAAAATAAAACGGTCCTTGTTTATCTTATCAACTCACCTTTACCAGATTGGTGAAAATTTAAAAGGCTATCCAAATATAGATTTCAAATATTTTGAAACAGAAGTCACCGACGGAAATTTAATTTTTCATTACCAACTGAAAGATGGCGTGAGCAACGACCGCCTCGGATATTTAATTCTGAAAAAAGAAAAGGTGATCGAATTACTCGAAGCATTATAGGCACGAACCGTTCCGACAAAATGCAGGAAAAAAATAATTTGTAATACTTTAGCGGCATAAACTATTGAAATATTTGCTATACAGAAAATAGTCGAGCGGGATTAAAAGCTTTTTAAAATATCAAATACTTTTTAAAAATATCAACTACCCAAACGGTGAAAAAGCTCTTTCACCTGCGTTTCCCAGAGTTGGCTCTGGTCTTTTATATCTTTCTTTTCCGCAAAGTCTGTAATAACGAGAATCGTTTGACTGGTAACTTCCGACCTATCGATCATGAATTGAAAATATTCATCTTTTGGAGACTCTGTCCAATGAAATTTTATTAATTTATTTTCTTCCATTTCTACCACCTGAGCCTCTTCTGCAGCGCCTGACCACGAAAACCTGAACACGCCGGCTTCGTCTTCTACTTTGTCTGCAAACCATTCCTGCAACCCTGAAGAAGTGGAAAGGAATTCAAATAATATCGCAGGAGAACATCTCACCGGGTATTCGACAGTATATTTTATTTTCTTACTCATCTTGTAAATTGATAAAGTCATTATCTGCAATAATAGAAAATAATTTAACCCCCAAGCCACATTTATCTTTTTTTTTGGTAATTTATTTTTTTTAAAAGGGATTTTATACTGAAAAGTCAATTTTGTCCAATAAAAACAAGTAATATTTTTTTTAACACATACTTAAAATGATAAAGTTTCGTTTGTTATTAATAAAATAATCCGAAGAGAGAAATACCTCTTCTACCCATTTAAATAACAATCATGAGTATGCGTTCATTAAAGATTTCAAAATCTATTACCAATCGTGAAAGTGAAAGCCTTGAAAAATATTTACAGGAAATAGGAAGGGTTGAAATGATTAGCCCGGAAGAAGAAGTAAGATTAGCCACGCTGATAAAGCAAGGTGATCAAAAGGCACTGGACAAACTTACAAAAGCCAATTTACGTTTTGTGGTTTCGGTTGCCAAGCAGTACCAAAACCAGGGACTAACGCTTCCGGACCTGATCAATGAAGGAAACCTCGGATTGATAAAAGCAGCGCAACGTTTCGATGAAACCCGCGGATTTAAATTTATTTCTTATGGTGTGTGGTGGATACGGCAGAGCATTATGCAGGCGCTGGCCGAACAATCAAGAATCGTAAGATTACCATTAAATAAAGTAGGTCTTACAAACCGCATCAGCCGAACCTATTCACAGCTTGAACAGGAATTTGAGCGTGCGCCCACAATAGAAGAAATCGCAGAAGTACTGAATATTGATGTTGAAGAAGTATCTGCATCGATGAGGATGACCTCAAGGCATGTAAGTATGGATTCGCCACTGAGCGATGGCGAAGAAAGTACGTTGATCGATGTATTAGTAAATGGAAATGCAGAAAGTGCAGACCAACAAATAATATTTAATGATTCATTGAAGCAGGAAATTCAACGTTCGCTCAGCTTGCTCACGCCGCGTCAGAAAGAGGTGATCTGTTATTTCTATGGAATTGGCGTTGATGAACCGGTAAGCCTGGAAGACCTGGGTTTGAGATATGGCCTTACCAGGGAAAGAGTAAGACAGATAAAAGACAAAGCATTGGAAAAATTGAAATCATTTACAGGTTCTAATCTTTTGAAAGAATATATGGGCGTTTAAAAAAATCTTTTCGTCATAGTTGTAAGTTTAAAGTTAGAGTGAATATCTTCAGCAGATATTCACTTTTTGTTTTTGCAAAAGATCAACGATAAAAAATCTGTCCTAAAAAAAGTATAAAAAAAATCGTAAAGTGAAAATCATTTCAGAAAGGCATTAATCTTGTATCAGCGAATAAAAGTTATTCAACAAAATCCACTTTATGAAAATTTCAAAAATATTTTTCCCATTACTTATTTTAAGTTTTGCATTTACAACAGCAAAAAGCCAGGACAAACAGGATGATAAGATAGAGGCTGCCACAAAAGTTTTAAAAGATTTTAGCGAAATGAAGGAAAGCATTCCGCAGGAGCTTTTGAAAGTAACACAGGGAATTATCGTAGTGCCTAAATTGATCAATGCGGGTTTTGTGTTAGCAGGAAAAAGAGGAAAAGGAATCGCAATGGTAAAATTGGAAGATGGTACCTGGAGCGATCCGGTATTTGTTACCATTACAGGAGGCAGCGTTGGTTTCCAGGCAGGAATTCAATCGGTGGACCTCGTTTTAATTTTTAAAAACCGTGAAACGTTGCAGGACATTGGCAAGGGCAGTTTTACGTTAGGCGGAGATATTTCCGTGACTGCCGGCCCAGTCGGTCGCAATTCAACAGCCAGCACGGATTATAAGATGGAAGCAGAAGTGTATTCATATTCCAGGAGCAAAGGATTATTTGCCGGAATAAGTCTAAGTGGTTCTGCAATTTCCGTAGATACAAAGGCCAACGAAGCTTTTTACGGCAAGGATGAAGATGCAAAAACAATATTTTCGAACACTGAAAGCGACTCCGATAATGTGCAGGCGTTGAAAGATGTTTTGAAAGGAATGGGAGAATGATATATAATGAAAGTAGAAGAAGAGTTTATTTATTTGTTTGCTTAAGTAGATTATATCTGCTTCTGCTTACGTGCTTATTCATTGAAGGTTATTTTTGGTACAAACCGCTTAACCATTTTATCACAAATAAAATCCCGGTTATTTGTTTGTTTACCGCATCCCTATCACTCAGTATCATAAGCCCATTTCACCAAAGTAGCGCCCCAGGTAAATCCGCCGCCAAATGCAGCAAGAACGATTAAATCTCCTTTATGTAACTGCTTTTCCCATTCCCATAAACACAACGGAATGGTTGCTGATGTCGTATTTCCATAACGTTGAATATTGATCATTACTTTATCCATGCTCAATCCCATCCTGTTTGCAGTTGCATCAATAATTCTTTTATTCGCCTGGTGAGGAACCAGCCAGGCAATATCATTTCCAGTCAGGTGATTTCTTTCCAATAATTCATAAGACACATCCGCCATTCCTTTTACAGCAAATTTAAAAACTGCTGGTCCTTCCTGGAAGATAAAATGTTCTTTTGCCATCACGGTTTCTATTGAAGCAGGCTTTGCAGAACCACCGGCAACCATTTTCAAATATTCCACGCCTACGCCGTCAGTTTTTAAAAGACTGTCCTGAATTCCATAACCTTCCTCGTTCGGTTCTAATAAAATTGCTCCGGCTGCGTCGCCAAAAAGTACGCAGGTTTTGCGATCGCTGTAATCCACAATTCCGCTCATTTTATCAGTACCAACAACAACTACTTTTTTATAACGGCCACTTTCAATAATGGAAGCGCCGGTAGTAACGCCAAATAAAAATCCGGAACATGCGGCAGAAAGATCAAAGCCAAATGCATTTTTTGCACCTACTTCATAGGAAATAATCTGGGCCGTTGCCGGAAAAGTCATGTCAGGAGTAACGGTGCAGCAAATCAAACAATCTATTTCGATGGGATCAATTCCTCTTTTTTTGCAAAGCTCCAAAACTGCAGGCACTGCCATTTTGGAAACGCCCATATTTTCTCCCTTTAAAATTCTTCTTTCTTCTACGCCGGTGCGGGTTTTGATCCATTCATCGGAAGTTTCAACCATCGTTTCCAGTTCAGCATTTGTAAGACGATACTCTGGCACATAGGCACCAACAGCAGTGATCGCAGCGGAAATTTTATTACTCATGTATGAAAAAAATATTTTAGATAAGGCGGCAAAAATACAATATCCGAGGCAATCATTTTTCAATCGATCATATTTACTTAAAGCAGGCACTTCAGGATTTTACAGTAAAGCAATAAATAGAGCGTACTTCATAGTATTCTGCCAGTTATTCTTCTCATACCTTCTATACTTCCACTGCATTATTACTGCATTGATTAACGCAGTGGTAATGCAGTGAATGCCTTTCAGATATGGAGGAGGTAACCGGATAGTATAAAGCGGCAGGATCATAGTTAGTTATCTTTCAATACGATTCTGGCTCATTACTTGGTACTATTGATTTTAAAATTGATTTCGATGACGTTACAGCAACAAATTGTTTATCTGTTCATCATGGCTTTGCCCATTGCATGCGTAGCATGGACTGTTACACATGAAGAAGTATTTCGTGAACCCAGAGAATATTGTGAAAAAAAATCCCAGAACGGTAAAACTATTATCGTTCGCAAATTTTTTTATCTTTTTACCTGTGAATATTGTTTCAGCCATTACATTGTGCTGATTTTTTTGATCATCGCAAAATACCAGCTTCTTTACTCAGGTTGGCGTGGATATCTAATTGCTTTCTTTGGGTTGGTATGGATTGCCAATGTATATATGAGTTTGTTTGGGTTTATACGCGTCGGAATGAAAAGTGAGAAAATAGAATCAAAAATAAAGGAGGTAAAACTGAAAGAATGTGAGGAAAACATTTAGTGCGGAAATCCCGGCAAAAGAACAAATAGCACGGATTTTTGTTTTCACATTCTCGAGGTAACCCAAAAAAGGAAAATTCAGCTTGTTTAGCGCCCCTATTATATATTTTACTCAATAATATGCATCTCATTAAGCCGAATTACTTATTTTTGACCTCTTTTCAAAAAACTATGATCGCCTACTTGTCCGGAAAATTTTCTCACAAAAATCCAGCAGTTGTATATGTCGATGTACAGGGTGTAGGTTATGAAGTAAATATCAGTTTGAATACTTATGCGCAGATTCAAAGTTTACACGAAGGAAAACTTTATACTTATTTACAGATAAAAGAAGACGCGCATACTTTATATGGCTTTTTTGATCCGGTTGAAAAAGAAATGTTTGTGTTGCTGATCAGTGTTTCGGGTGTCGGCGCGGCTACTGCAAGAATGATGTTGTCGGGTATGAAACCTGAAGAGATCAGCAATGCCATTATGATGAAACACACGTCTGTATTGGAAAGTGTAAAAGGAATCGGCAGAAAAACGGCAGAAAGGCTGGTGCTTGAGCTCAAGGATAAAGTGTCAAAATTATCCGGCACCCCTGCCGCAAATTCATTTGGCGGCAATACTTTTGAGCAGGATGCGTTAAATGCATTGGTAGCGCTAGGAATAGCAAGGCCGGTAGCAGAACAAGCGATAAAAAGAATTGTACTTTCGGAGCCATCAATAAATTCTTTAGAAACGTTAATCAAAAAAGCACTAAAATCCATTTGATAGAAATCTACCTAAAATAATTTGCCGGATGTTGTTTACAAAGAAGTTAGCGCCAAATTATATGGGGTTGATATGGAGTTGTATTGTTTCAATAGGATTTTCTATTGTAGTGCCTCAGCATGCAATGGCCCAGGATTCTGCTTTTCTTAAAAAAAATGATACCCTTCCTTTTCCAATTCATGATACAAGAGGCGATTTTATTTCTGCAACACCAAATGTTTATGATTTTCAAAATCCACCAAATATTACTGACTCCGTAGCGTATGATCCGGTTACAAAAATTTATACGGTTTATGAAAAGATCGGTGACCGATTTTACAGAACTCCCACTACTTATACAGCGGAAGAATTCAGGGCATTGGAGGCAAAAAAGGCAGAAATTAATTATTTCAAAAAAAGAGCCAATACCCTCAGCATTTTAAACCGGGGCGAGGTAAAACCGAAGCTCAGTCTCTATGACAATTTATTCAACCGGCTTTTTGGAAATGGGAAAATTGATATTCAGCCACAGGGGAATGTGGATATCACGGCTGGCTACCAGGGACAAAATGTAAAAAATCCGACACTACCCGAACGAGCAAGGAAAAATGGTGGCTTTGATTTTAATATGGCGGCTCAATTGAATGTGAACGCCAATATCGGGGATAAAATGAAATTCCCGATCAGCTATAATACACTTTCTAATTTCGGTTTTGCCAATCAATTAAAATTAGATTATACCGGAACGCAGGATGAAATCTTAAAACGTTTTG
>JBQCFI010000077.1:0-8972 GCA_051959325.1 Ginsengibacter sp.
TCTTCATCATGTCTTTTTTTGGCTAAAAAATCCTGAAAGGAAAGACGATTTAGAGCAATTGATCAGAGGACTGAAGCAGCTTTCAAGCGCGTCCACTATTAAAGAGTTTCATATTGGCAAACCCGCCGGTACCAATCGGGAGGTTATTGACACCACCTGGTCTGTTTCCTGGCTATTATTGTTCGACAATAAGGAAGATCAGGATATTTACCAGGCAGATCCGGTTCATTTGAAATTCATCAGCGATTGTTCACATTTATGGAGCAGAGTGGTGGTGTACGATACAGTAAGTGTTCTTTGAAACGATTAAGAATTAAAGCAGCAAGATGTCGCAGCGCCGGAACTTTCCAGCATTGAATCTTTAGTCCACTGCCAGAAAGCACCCGGGCAGAAAAATGCGAAAAAATTATTCCTTGCTTTCAATTTAAAACTTATTAACAGCATCGAAAGTCTTTTCTAAATCTTCCTGGCTTAGCGCGTTGCTGAAGAACCAGCTTTCAAAGGCGGAAGGAGGCAAATAAATTCCATGATCAAGCATGTGATGAAAAAATTTATTGAAAATATTGATATCAGTTTTTGAAGCAGCGTCAAAATCTGTTACTTCATTATCACAAAAGAAAATACTGATCATACTTCCCACACGATTGATTCGATGTGGAAGGCCTTTTTTGGATAAAATTTCAATTAACCCTTTTTCAAGCTGAAAGCCTTTTTCTTCCAAGTCGTGGTAAATTGAGGGATTCTTTTTTAACTCATTCAGCATCGTAAAACCAGCAATCATCGCAATGGGGTTTCCGCTTAAAGTGCCGGCCTGGTACACGTTTCCAAGCGGCGCAATATGCTCCATGATTTCTTTTTTGCCGCCAAAAGCGCCAACGGGCAAACCTCCGCCAATCACTTTTCCATACGTTACTAAATCGGCATGGATGTTTAATTTTTCCTGCGCGCCACCTGCTGCCAACCGAAATCCGGTCATTACCTCATCGAAAATAAAAACGATTTTTTCTTCATCACAAATCTTTCGTAACCCTTCAAGAAATCCGGCCTGTGGCGGTACACAGCCCATATTTCCTACAACAGGCTCGATGATAATGGCAGCAATTTCTCCTTTATTCTCCTCGACTAATTTTTTTACGGCTTCCAGGTTGTTGTAAGGCGCTGTCAAAGTATCCTGGGCAACTCCCGCTGTTACGCCGGGAACTGTTTGAATATTTAAAGTGGCAACCCCGCTTCCGGCTTTTACCAAAAAGCAATCTGCATGGCCATGATAGCAACCTTCAAATTTGATAAATTTATTTTTGCCTGTATAACCTCTTGCCAAACGAATGGCACTCATGCAGGCCTCTGTGCCACTGCTTACCATTCTGATCAGGTCAACATTTGCTGCCATACTTTTTATTAACTCTGCCATCTCAATTTCCAATTCGGTTGGGGCGCCAAAAGAAGTTGAATCTGCTGCCTTTTCTTGAATAGCTTTCACCACAGGTTCATAAGCGTGGCCGAGAATCATCGGCCCCCAGGAATTGATGTAATCAATGAATTGATTTCCGTCTTCATCAAAAAGATAAGCACCCTTGGCTGATTTAATGAAGACCGGAGTACCACCAACACTTCTAAAAGCACGGACGGGAGAATTAACACCGCCGGGAATTGATTGCTGGGCGCGGGAGAAAAGATTTTGACTTGAGGATATTTTCATCTTGTAAAATAATTTTTTGTTTTCCTTAAAATGCCATCGAACTTAATTCAAAAAATTCTTCAATGTAAATCCGTTAATTTGCCGTGCATCGTTTTCCGCATTTAAAGCATCATCGCTGGTGATTTAATGATGCATAAATTAAGCAAGGTTTATAAATCATGTGTTTCCCGAAAAATGTTTTTAAACGAATATTAATCAATTGCAGCATAATCTGGATCTTTTAATTTTGATTGGCAATTTCAAATTGATTGAGGTTGCTATATTTAGCTAATATGAAAAGTCATTTATCGATAAGAAAAAATGTAAAAACGGATTATTTCTTCCTCTGCCGATTCTTGATTCCTAATTCACCATCTCGCAAGTTCCATTCACCACTTTCACATCGTAACTTTCTGCATCAATATTGAATTGGTTTTTATAGGCCGGTAATATTTCTGATAAAAAAGGCTTTACAGCTTCCTGCTTCACAATATTAATAGTTGAACCCCCAAAACCGCCGCCCATCAACCTTGAGCCGATGACATCATTATTTTCTTTTGCTTTATCTACCAAAAAATCGAGTTCCTTACAACTTACTTCATAAAGATTTTTTAATCCTTCATGCGTTTGAAACATTAGTTTTCCAAAGCCAATTAAATCATTTTCTTTTAATAAAACCGCCGCTTTTTTTGTACGCAAAATTTCCTCTACAACAAACAAACAACGCCTGTAAATTTTATCACCCATTTCGTCTTTAAAAGGAAGAAGTTCCTCCGCATTTTTAATATCCCTGAAAGACTGAATATTCAATCCTTTTTTTAACATCTCCAAGCCTTTTTCACATTCTTTTCTACGTTGATTATATTCGGAAGCTGCAAGCGAATGGTGCACTTTGGTGTTAATCAAAATAATTTCATAACCTTCTATATTGAGTGGAATATATTCATTGGAAATGTTTTTTGTATCAAGCAACATCACGGATCCTTTTTTACTCATCATGTTGGCATATTGATCCATAATGCCACACATCACGGCTGGAAAATTATGTTCCGCTCGCTGGCCCAGAAGAGCCAACTCCTTCCGGCTCATTCCAAACCTGCAAAGTTCATTCAGGCTGAAAGAAATGCCACCTTCCAGTGCCGCCGAGGAAGATAAGCCGCCACCAATAGGAATGTTTCCTCCAAACGCAAAATCAAAACCTTTCACAGGTAAATTCAATTTTTGAAATTCATTGACCACTCCGAGCACATAATTTTTCCACCCATCCATTTTTCTCACTTCTGAAAGTGGCACAGAAATGCTTTCATCAAAATCAATGGAATAGCAATTGATTTTATCAGAATTATTCGGGAGGACTGCGAAAAAAATTCCTTTGTCAATAGCGGCAGGCATTACAAAACCATCGTTGTAATCGATGTGTTCACCAATCAGATTGATCCTTCCGGGAGAATAATAAAGATGAGGTTGTTTTTTAAATTTTTCTTCAAAAATTTTTTTTACATCTGCAGCAGACTCATTCATAAATTTTGTTTAAAAGGAGAACTTTGTAGCTCGTGGTGAAAAGGGCTGATTGTCCTGATTCCAGCGTAATAAATCCCATCCCGTTATTGAATGCATCAGGCGGGCCGCTGACGTTTTCGATTGCAATACTTTTGCGATGCGCAGGTGTGTAGATTTGCAGGTAAGGATAAGATTCATGTGGCAGAAACTGCACTTCAAAGTTCTTTTCCACATTTCTTAAAACACACAGCGGCTGGCATTCCTGCAAGTCTAAGGTGAAACAGTTATCTAAAAAGGTATCGCCGATTTTTTCAATAGTAGAAAATTTCTTGTTTTCAACAAAGTTGCCGGTAGGAATCAATTCACTGTTGAATTCCACCATATTTTTTGACTGAAATTCCAAATGCAAATCATTGATAGAATCGCCCAAAGTAAAATACGGATGCCATCCATCTTGCATCGGAATGAGGCCTTCATCTTTGTTGATGCATTCTGTCGTAACTGTCAGTTTATTTTCCGGTTCCAATTGCCAGGTAACCATGCAATCATAATTAAATGGATAGCCGGGATCTTCCTCCCGATATTCATATTTCATGGTAACAGAAGCATTCAATTCATTGGCTGTTTCAGCAGTAATAGTAAAAGCTCTATCATACAATTCACCATGCAGCGCATGTTTGGCAGGAAGTGATTTTTGGATAAAATATTGTTTACCGCCAAAAGTATATTTTGCCTCATTCATCCTGCACACAAATGGAGAAAGTTTGCATCCTTTAAATCCTTTTTCTACCACTTCCTTTTTAAATTGATCGTACGATTCGTAGCTGTCTATTACGTTGATTTGTTCATTGTCCAAATGCACTACAAACTCGTGCAACATAGCACTGCAAGCGGGGAGAATGGAGACATAATTATTGGTAACATCATTTCTCAAAATGACTTTATCAAAACCGTTCTCTGATTTTTTTTCTATTAAAAACATGACGCCGAATTTACAGAAAAGTTTTTTTAATTGGATTCCAGAATTTTCATCACCACTTTTTCTTCTGGTGTAAGGCTTGCTTTTTCATCATCTTTTTCGATCTTTTCCAGCTCATCTATATACTTATCCAGTTTTTTACCTTCATATAAAGAAAGAATGAGCGGATGGACATAATAATTTTTACAAACAGTTCTGGTGTTACCTAAATGTTCGGAAACAATATCCAACGCTTCCACGATTTTTCGCTTGGTTTCCGTTTTCGTTTCGCAACATCCAATTGACTTTAAAGCGAGGAAAGCCTGCACCGTTCCCGCCCATGTTCTGAAGTCTTTTGCGGTAAAATCTTGCTGACTTATTTCACGGATGTACCTGTTCACCGTCCCGGAATCTATGGAATGATGATTTCCTTCATCATCGTAATATTGAAATAACTCTTTGCCTGGCACATCCCGGCATTTTTTGATAATGCTTGCTAATCTTTTACTTTTTAATCTTATTTTATGCGATACTCCTTTTTTCCCTTTAAATGAAAATATAACCGCATTTCCGTCAAACTTTACGTGGCGGTCTTTCAAAGTAGTTAAGCCAAATGAGCCGTATTCTTTTTCATAAAAAGCGTTCCCAATGCGGATGTTCGTTCGTTCCATCAAACTCACTACTGCAGCCAATACTTTTCTTTCTGATAATTCCGGCATACTTAAATCTTTTTCCAATTGCAGACGTATATCCGGCAAGGCTTTTCCAAAATCATGAAGGCGATAATACTTTGTTTCGTTTCTCAATGCGTTCCAGGCGCTGTGATATTTGTATTGCTTGCGGTTTTTTGTATCGTAACCGGTCGCCTGCAAATGGCCATTTTCATCTTTGCAAATCCATACTTTCTCCCATGCCGGTGGAATTACGAGGTGTTTTATTCTCAGTAATACTTCATCATCTCTGACCGGTTTATTATCAAAATAATATTCAAACGTTTCCCCGTTTTTTCTTCTTTCAATTCCGGGGTCTTTATCACTTACATAAATGAGATGTGCTGCCTGAGCAGTTTTCTCTTCATTTTTTACAATGCTGCGCAACTTTCTTTTTGAAAGCTTCGGAACTTCTTCAGCAACCTCAATCATGAAAATAGAATTTTAACTTATTTATCCGTTTACTACCTCGCCCCCATTTGGATGCAACACCTGACCGGAAACATAGCTGGAATCGTCATTGCAAGCCAAAAATAAATAGGAAGGCGCCACTTCGTTTGGCTGGCCTCCGCGTCCGATTGGTGTTCCTGCGCCATGTTCCTGTAAAGTTTTACCAGGTTCGGAAGCGGTGATCAACGGTGTCCAGATCGGCCCAGGAGCAACAGCGTTTACACGGATACCCTTACTTACCAGGTTGTTGCTAAGGCTGCGCGTAAAAGTTACAATAGCGCCCTTTGTTGCAGAATAATCTATTAAATGAGGGCTGCCGCGGTATGCCGTAACGGAAGTAGTGTTTACAATAGCACTACCTTTTGCCATATGGGGCAGAGCAGCCTTCGTGATCCAAAACATTGAAAAAATATTGGTTTCAAAAGTTTTGATCATGTTTTCTGTGGTAATGTCCTCAAGTGATTCTGCTTCTATTTGTGTTCCTGCGTTATTAATTAAAACATCAATCCGCCCAAATTCTTTTACTGTCCTATTAACCGCGTCTTTGCAAAATTCTTCTTTTCTCAGATCTCCTTTCAGCAACAAACATTTTCTTCCATACGATTCTATTTTTTTCCTGGTATCATTTGCATCATCATCTTCGTCTAAATAAACGATAGCGACATCAGCGCCCTGGTTCGCAAATAATAAAGCACAGGCTTTGCCAATACCGCTATCCGCGCCGGTTATAAATAAAATTTTGTTTTCCATCTTCGTTCCTTTTGGGCCTTTGGGGGAAGTATCAGGAACAGAAGACATGTTTTTTGAAGAATCTGTTTTAATATTTGCTTTCGTAGCTTTTTCTTCGTCTGCTGTAGTTTTATCCATAAATTATCATTTAGAATTTGAGTATTTTATTCTACAAAAAATTTAAAAAAGGCAGGCGTAGCCTACCTTTTAAATTAAAAATGACGGTAATTTTATCATTCATCTGTTTCATCTACTTCCAAAAATTCACTTTGATCTTGCGTGTTCATCCTTCCTTCTTGTTGTTTATCGTCATTTGTCTTATTCTTCTTATGTTTCTTGCCACCGGCGGCGGTAAGGAAGAGTTGTGTATCAGTACCTGCAGAAACACCTGTATGTACTTCTTCGTGGGTTTCACTGCCAAGTTCATTACTTCCCATCGAAGGGTCGGTTATTCTTTCTGTTTCGTCCATAATATTTAGTATTAGAATTAATAATTTTTTTTACAGAAAATTATATGCCAATTCAATAAGAAGAAGTGCTTGAAAGAATTTATAAAAACATTTACGAGTTACATTTACAGCATGAATTACCTGGCCCATGCTTTTTTATCTTTTAATAATCCTGAAATTTTAACCGGAAATATCATCAGCGATTTTGTAAAAGGAAAAAAGAAATTTGATTACCCACTAACTATTCAAAAAGGAATTGCTTTGCACCGGATGATTGATAATTTTACCGATTTTCATCCGGCCACATCCATTGCAAAAAATTTTTTCAGATCACACTATCGTTTGTATTCAGGCGCTTTTGTAGATATTGTTTATGATCACTTCTTAGCCTTAGACGAAAAACAATTTGCCTTTTATGGTGGCCTTGAATCATTTTCAAAAATCGTTTACAATGAACTGCATGATCAGCAATCTTTTTTCCCACCTTCTTTTCAAAGATTATTTCCTTATATGAAATTGCAAAACTGGTTGTATGAATACCGGTTAAAAGAAGGTATCGGCAAAAGTTTCAGCGGTCTTGTTCATCGTGCAGTGCATTTAAATGAATCTGCTGTAGCATTCAAAATTTTTATTGAACATTATAATGAGTTATCAAAATGTTATAACGCTTTTTTCCCAGAACTAAAAGAGTATGCTTTTGAAAACCTGCACAACCTTTTAACAGAATAATTCCATCTATATTTGCAAATCAAAAAAAATAATGAAGAATTTCCTTGCCCTTGCTTTTGTGATGATTTGTTTTTCCGCCTCAGCTCAATTGGCCGTTTCTCCTATTCCACCGTTGGATAAATCACCGATGGATATGAGTTATTTTCCCATAAATTATCCAATTCTCAAAATCCAGAATAAAATCACGACGCCACTTGTGATGCGTGTGATTTACAGCAGGCCACAAGTAAATGGCAGAAAGATTTTTGGCGGCTTGCAGGAATATGGTGAAGTGTGGCGCCTGGGTGCAAATGAAGCTACAGAAATTGAATTTTTTAAAGACGTAGAAATCAATCGGAAGAAAATTAAAAAAGGCCGGTACACAGTTTATGCAATACCTTATGCCGATAAATGGACATTCATCGTGAACAAAGACACAGATACCTGGGGAAGTTTTCGATATGATTCGTCAAAAGATGTGGTGCGTATGGATTTACCGGTAAACAAGAATGACTTTACAGAAGACATGACGATCGTTTTTGAAAAAACAAATTCCGGCGCCAACATGAATATGTATTGGGAAGATGTGAAAGTTGCTTTGCCGATTGTGCTCTGAAAACATGAAATTGAGCTCAAATTTCTTTTTCAGATAAGTAGAAATAATAACTATTTATTGGTTTGCTGAATGATCAATACTTAATACCTGATAACGATACTTAAATAATTAAATTATAAACTAAATCATTTTGAAACAGGAAACAAAATTCATTCATGCTGGCGCAGAACCTGATCCTACAACCGGAGCGATCATGACTCCTATTTATCAAACTTCTACTTTTGTACAGGAGAGTCCCGGCGTGCACAAAGGATACGAATATGCACGTACGCAAAATCCTACCAGAAGCGCTTTGGAAAAGGCTTTAGCGATTGTTGAAAACGGCAAATATGGTTTGTGTTTTGCCAGCGGCTCCGCTGCAGCAGATGCGGTAATCAAATTATTAAATCCGGGCGATGAAGTAATTGCTGCCAATGATATGTATGGCGGCACTTATCGTCTTTTTACAAAAGTGTTTGAGAAATACGGAATCAAATTTCATTTCATCAATATGCCGCATGCGGATGAAATTTCTAAAGTGATTAATAAGAACACGAAACTCGTCTGGACGGAAACGCCGACAAACCCGATGATGAACATTACCGATATTGCTGCAGTTGCCGCTATCGCAAAAAAGAATAACGTACTGCTTTGCGTGGACAATACGTTTGCTTCGCCGTATTTGCAAAATCCTTTGGATCTTGGCGCTGATATTGTTTTACATTCTGCCACGAAATATATTGGCGGCCATAGCGATTCGGTTCATGGTTGTTTGATTATGAATGATGAAGAGTTGAAAAATAAATTAGCTTTTATTCAAAACAGTTGTGGCCCAATTCCGGGTCCGCAGGATTGTTTTTTAATTTTAAGAGGCTTGAAAACACTGCATGTGCGGATGCAACGCCATTGCCAAAACGGAGAAAAAATTGCCCGCTGGCTTCGCAATAATCCAAAAGTTGATAAAGTTTATTGGGCAGGATTCCATGATCATCCCAATCATGAAATTGCCAAAAAACAAATGCGTGGCTTTGGTGGCATGATGAGCTTTACTTTAAAAGATGACAGCATGGAAGCGGCAAAAAAAGTGCTTTCTTCTACCAAACTTTTTTCCCTGGCCGAAAGCCTTGGCGGCGTGGAAAGCCTGATCGGCCATCCAGCTTCCATGACTCATGCAAGTATTCCCCGTGAAGAAAGA
>JBQCFI010000078.1:0-14065 GCA_051959325.1 Ginsengibacter sp.
ATCAGTCTGAAAATATTCACGTGATGAAACTTCTGCACAGCCCGCATTGACTTCATCCACACATACTTCCTCAAAACTGCTGTAAGGATCTTTAACTTTCATTGTCTCCAATTTTTATTTCCTCAATTTTTTTCATGACCCTATCTACCATTCCATCACAATAGATAAGATTGAATTCAAAAATTTCCTCAGGGGAATACATTTTTTTTATCTCTTTCTGCAACATGGTTTTTGCCCGGTTCAATCTTACTTTCACATTGCTCTCGCTTATGTCCAATGCTGCGGCAGTTTCAGCAACACTCAACCCATTGAGTTCGCGCAAAGAAAATACGATACGGTAATCTTCCGGTATTTCATGTATCGCATTTTCCAATACACGCCCAAGTTCTTTGTTCACTGTTATTTTTTCGTTGTTGGTTGATTGATGAAACATGATATTTGATTTTTCATTTTGAATATCATCGCCGGTTATTTCATTCTTAAAACTCAGTTTGTGTTTCCTTTGATAGCATAGATTGAGCATAATTCTGGTGATCCACGTTTTGAAAGAAGAACGGTGTTCGAATTTTTTCAAACTAAAAAATGTGTTTACATACGCATCCTGCATCAGGTCCTCCGTGTCCTGATGATTGTACCTGTATGTTCTGCCTATTTTATAAAGAAATGGATTGTATCTCCTGATCAAAATCTCAAACAACTTTACGTCGCCGTCATTTATCTTTTGGATAATTTCCAAATCCGAATATTGCTGCAACTGCGTTTCCAATTTTATAATTTTTTAATTTTAACCTCCTTCAAAGAAACCAATTGTAAGTTACTTTATTTTATCACTATTCTTCCTTTCATTGTTGGGTGAATGCTGCAATCGTAATCTGCACTATCTGTTGCTACCATCTTCCAGGTCTTGCCGACATGGATGGTGTCTGAATAGAAACCATTGCTTTTTTCCTCTTTCACGGTATGATCTACCATGTCTTTATTTATCCACAAAATGCTATCACCTTTTTTTACAGTAATGGAAGCAGGAATGAACTGCATTTGTTGTATCACGACTGTGTCTGTTCTGTGGCTGCTCTGGGCGTTTTGCTGATCAGAAGAATGACAACTGAATAAAGAAAGAATTGGGAATAATAACAACACTTTTATTCCCAATTCTGTTATCTTGTTTTTCATTTGTTTACTTCTTTTTGAACCATTTCAGCATGAGACAAATGTGATTTTAAAACCGGCAAAACACTTTGTAACAAACTTTTAAGTTCAGCATTTTTTGCATCGGGAATTAATGCAGTTTCAACTTCTTTGATCACTGCTTTGTGGTAGCCGACTTCATTATCAATATATGCTTTGTCAAAAGCCTTTCCTGATTTTGAATTGAGCAATTTTAGGGTTTTTGCTTCACCGGCTTTTAATGATTTACTGGTTGCATTATCTTTTGGTGTTACGCCCAATTTTTTAACCAAAGCAACCGCCTGGTCGATAACTGACTGGTGGTCCTTTGCCATGGTTTGAGCGAAATTTATTACTTCCGCATTTTTTGACTTTTTCTCAGCAATTTTTGCATAATCAATGTCGATCTGGTTGGCAGTAACAGCTATGGAAGCAATTTCAGGGTCTGTAAGATTCACTGCTTTTTGTGCATTTGCAGATAAAGAAAGGAAACCGGTACTAACAGCAAAACATATTGCTGATTTAGTAAAAAATTTTAAAATTTTCATGATATAATTTTGTTTATTTGAAAAGTTAGAGTGGAGATAATTGAAAAAGGTTACAGATTTTTTGGAAAAAGAAAAGCATTTATCTCAAAAGAAAAATGAGAATTCTTCTTAAATCTTCTTTTACTAAAAGAATTTTTGAAAAAAATAAAATAGGAATGCCCGTTATTTGTTTGTTTACTGGTTTTTATCTTTTCACATCACTATATCAGGGAATCAACTCATTATCACATTAGTTAATCGTTTCCTAAATCAAAACTCTTTAATTATCTAACCATTCGTTTTTTTTATCTTGCCCTTTCAACCTTATATACATGAAAAATTTTTTACTCGTTTTTAATTGTGTCTTACTGGTGCTTGTTGGTTATCTGTATTATCTGCATTTTCAGCACGATAAAAGACCAGCAGAGACAGTGCATTCTTCTTCTGCCAATTCTAACGAAAAATCCAAAGTGGCTTATATCGATTTGGATTCACTTCAGAATAATTACAGCTATTATAAAAAAATAAAAGCCGATTTTGAACGCAAGCAATCTGCGGCGAATGACGAAATTACCGCCATGCAAAAAAAATATCAAAGCCGGGCGATGCAATTGCAACAAAAAGCTGCTACCATGAATCAGAAAGAACAGGAAGAAGCGATGCAGGAAATGAATAAAATGCAACAGGATTTGCAGGCGCGCAAACAAAGTATTGACAACGAATTGTACAATTACAATTCAAAAATGAAAGAAGACATTTTAACACGCATCCAGGATTTTTTGAAAGACTATAATAAAGATGGAAAGTACTCTTATATATTTTCTTACGAACCGGGTTTTATGTTTTATAAAGATTCTACTTTAAACATTACGCCTGATGTAATTGCAGGCCTGAATAAGCTGGATTCTGAAAATAAAAAGTGATTCAATTTCCGTTTCTCAAATAAATATTTATCTTCAATCCCGTTTTTAAAAAATGGGATTTTTTTTTATGAATGAACAAGCAACTGCTTTCAAACCCAGCCTTCGCCTTTTTGATGCAACGATGATCGTTGCCGGCTCAATGATTGGTTCCGGAATTTTTATCGTAAGTACTGATATTGTTAGAAATGTAGGCAGCGCCGGATGGCTCATACTTGTTTGGGTAATTACCGGATTAATGACGGTGATGGCAGCAGTGAGTTATGGCGAAATGAGCGGAATGTTTCCAAAAGCGGGGGGGCAATATGTTTTTTTACGCGAAGCATTCAGTCCACTCGCGGGCTTTTTATATGGATGGAGTTCTTTTACCGTCATCCAAACCGCAACAATTGCTGCTGTTGGCGTGGCTTTCAGCCGTTTTACCGCTTATCTCATTCCTGAAGTCGGTGAAAATGTTCTTTTATTTTCAATAGGAAATTTTCACATTTCTGCTGCGCAAATCTTGGCAATCGCTTCCATCGTTTTTCTTACTTATACAAATACGAGAGGCATTAAAGGTGGGAAAATCATTCAAACCACTTTTACTTCTGTTAAATTATTATCCCTTTTTGGGTTGATCATTCTTGGATTCCTTTTGGTAAAACACAGTTTCTGGAATGAGAACTGGCAAACAGGATTGAATGCCATTCAATTGGAAAAAGTAAAAGGCAGTTTTGTAAAAAATGGTAACTGGTTTCCCATCAGCGGAACGATTTTGATTGGTGCCATCGCTGCTTCCATGGTTGGCTCTCTCTTTAGCAGCGATGCGTGGAACAATGTAACTTTCATCGCTGCAGAAATAAAAAATCCGAAAAGAAATATTGGCCTTAGTCTTTTCCTCGGAACGCTGATCGTTTCAATAATTTATATCACTACCAATCTGATGTATCTTAATGCATTGTCTTTGAATCAGATCGCTTTTCCCGGCGGTGATCGCGTTGCTGTTGCTGCATCCAGTGCAATCTTCGGTCATTATGGTGCAGCAGTCATTGCGGTAATGATCATGATCTCTACATTTGGCTGCAACAACGGATTAATTCTTGCGGGTGCAAGGGTTTATTATACGATGGCAAAAGATGGTTTATTTTTTAAAAGAGCAGCAACATTGAATAAAAAAGCCGTTCCCGCACGCGCTTTGTGGGCACAGGCGATCGTTGCTTCTATACTTTGTTTGAGCGGCGGTTACAATGATCTGCTGGATATGATCGCATTTGTGGTCGTTATTTTTTATGTGCTTACCATCATCGGCATTTTTGTGCTTCGCAAAACAAAACCCAACATCGAAAGGCCTTACAAAGCATTTGCGTATCCGTTTTTGCCCGCGCTTTATATCCTCATGGGTTTGGTATTTTGTGTGTTCCTTGTGTTCTTCAATCCATTGTATTCTTTGTGGGGATTTGGCATTGTTTTGGCAGGAATTCCGGTTTATTATATAACCATTCGCAATCAGAAAAAAAATAAATCAGTCATTGAATGAGTGTAGATATTGATCAGTTATTTTCAAAGTTTTCAAAAATGAAGGTTGCCGTAATCGGTGATGTAATGCTCGATACTTATTGGTGGGGGAACGTTGAAAGGATTTCTCCGGAAGCGCCGGTACCGGTGGTTGCAGTCAGCAAAAGGGAACAGCGGATTGGCGGTGCAGGAAACGTAGCGTTGAATGTCCAGGCGCTGGGTGCTTCGGTTTCATTGCTTACGATTTTAGGTGACGATGAAGACGGATATCAATTAAAAAAATTACTCGAAGAAAAAAATATTGATACCCGTTTTATTTTAGAGAGTAAAAAAAGAATTACTACCAATAAAATCAGGATCATCAGCCGCAATCAACAGATGATGCGGCTCGATGCGGAAATAGTTCATGATATTGACGATGCTGATGAAGAGAAATTACAAAATCAAATTGAAAAATTCATCACTACAGAAAAACCCGATGTAGTAATTTTTGAAGATTATAATAAAGGAATTCTCACCAAAAATATTATCGCAAATACCATTTCTTTTTGCAAAAAAAATAATATTACTACTGCGGTGGATCCGAAAAGAAAGAACTTTTTTTGCTACCAACACGCCACGCTTTTTAAACCGAATTTGAATGAAGCGATCACCGGTTTGAATTTGTTACCTGAAGAAATTTCATCACAACTACTTTCTGAAATTCATTCTCAGTTGAAGGAAAAACTAGATCACGATATTTCGTTAATCACTTTATCAGAAAAAGGAATTTTTTACCAGGAAGAAAATAGTAAAAATATTCTTCCATCTCACAGAAGAAATATTGCTGATGTAAGTGGCGCCGGCGATACAGTCATTGCCGTTGCATCCTTAATTTATGCCGCCACGAAAGATATTGGTCTTGCAGCAAAAATTGCCAACATCGCCGGCGGAATTGTGTGTGAAGAAGTAGGGACTGTTGCGATCAATAAGGAAAAATTATTACAGGAATGTAAAAGGCTGATTTCCGACTTCAATCCCTCTTTTTGAAATCTCTCCTTTATTTAAGATTAAATTTGTTGTTGAAACCATTAATTCAATAATAATGCAAAAAATATCAATTGCTATTCATGGAGGAGCCGGCACGATCTTAAAAGAAGACATGTCAGCAGAGATTGAAGAGGCATACAGGCACGGTCTTTCAGAGGCTTTGGAAGCAGGATATGCGGTTTTGGAAATTGGAGGAACTGCTGTCAATGCGGTAAAGGCAGCGGTAGTAATCCTTGAAGACAATCCTTTGTTCAATGCAGGCAGAGGCGCTGTGTTTACGAAGAAAGGTTTGAATGAAATGGATGCGGCGATCATGGATGGAAGCACGCTTGATGCCGGTGCCATCGCAGGTGTTCGAAATGTAAGGAATCCGGTAGAACTTGCAGAAGAAGTAATGTTGCACAGCGGCCATGTTTTTTTAAGCGGAAAAGGGGCAAATGATTTTGCGATAAAACAGGGAATTAAATTGGAGCCGGATGAATATTTTTTTTCCCAGTTTCGCTACGATCAATGGCGTGAAATAAGAGACAGTGACTTGTATAAACTTGATCATAAAAACGACAAATTAGTTGGTTTACTGAAAGATAAAAAATTCGGAACTGTTGGTGCGGTTGCGTGTGATAAAGATGGAAATATTGCTGCGGCTACTTCCACGGGTGGCATGACGAACAAACAATATGGAAGAATTGGCGATAGTCCGATGATTGGAATCGGTACTTATGCAAATAATAAAACGTGTGCGATTTCATGTACCGGTCATGGAGAAATATTTATCAAAGCAGTTGCGGCTTATGACGTCAGTTGTTTGATGGAATATAAAAACTTTACACTTCAACAAGCCTGCGAAGAAGTAGTGTTAAAAAAATTAGTGGCTATGAATGGAGAAGGAGGATTGATAGGCGTGGATGCAAAAGGCAATGCTACAATGGTATTCAACAGTGCGGGTATGTATCGCGGCTTAAAGAACAGTGACGGAGAAAAAAGCATCGGAATTTATGCAGATTAATTAAAATCAAATTTCTCGACTTTATCGACTAAAAAATTTTTTAAAATAATGAGGAATCAAAATCTCTATTATTTGTTGATTTGCTGTATTTGTTCTCAAAATGATAAAAAATAAAAGGAAGCCAATGACAGCTTCCTTTTGTTTTTTATCTCACAGAAATTAGAATTGCTATTGATAGCCCTTATTCTGAGTCAGCGTAGCTTTTCCTCCTATTGTTGTCTTGTCAATTTCAGATTGAGGTATTGGGAAATATTCATTTTTGCCGGCAGTAAAATGTCCACCCTTTACATCACCAATTAAACTTCCTTCATAAGTGAAGAAATCGTTTAGTACCTGAGCAGCAATGCCCCACCGCGATAAATCAAAAAATCTCACCCCTTCCATACCAAGTTCTAATTTGCGCTCAAAATAAATCGCTTTTAAAGCAAAGTCCTGTGTAGGGAAAGATGTATATGTTTGAATAACATAATTAGCAGCAGGTTGAGTTGAGAAACCAGCAGCGGGATTTGAATTATCCTTATACTGATAAACCCATCCGGCAGGATTTGCAGCTCTCGTCCTTACGCGGTTTACCAAAGTGAGCGCTCCTGGAAGATCGTTCGTTTGCGCATGGGCTTCAGCAGCCATCAGCAATACATCAGCAAAGCGAATGATGTAATAATTAATTGCTGTTGCCGGCGCCCACGAGTTGTTATCATGATATTGTTCTGTAGCATGCCACCAAATATTCTTTTTCGGAGCATAAGGGCCGGAAAAATCCTGATCACGGATCCAATCGCGTCCTGGGTGAAGTCCCCAGTCAAGATATGGAATTCCACGACGTCCTATTGTCCAGTCGATCCGTGGATCCAGGTTTCCTGCATCGGGAGTAAATGATGCTGAAGACAGGATACCCATATCGTTCTTCACAGCATGATCGTTGTAAGTATCTAAATAAGGTAAGCCATTGGCATCTGTACGATAAGAGTTTGCCAAATCAATTGTGGGCTGATAGAATCCACAGCATCCAAATGGACTATTACCATAAGGATAATTGAGCATATCTCCCATTGTCGCATTATCAATACTGCCTGTTCCCACATTTGCAGCAAATTCAACTGAGAAAACATTCTCGGGACTTGTCAATTCTTTTTCTGGTCGGAAGTTGTCTTCAATGCTGGGCAAAAGATCATATTTTACGCCTTTTGAGGTCATTCCCTGGGAAATTACCTGGTCAAACAGTGTTTTTGCCAGCTCAAACTTCTTTTGATACAGGTATGTTTTTGCCAGGTAAGCGCCTGCTGCCCATTTGTTAGCTCTTCCTGCATCCGACTGTGTTTCAGGCAAATTGTCAAAAGCAAATTTAAAATCAGCTTCTATTTTTGGCCAGATATCTACATTATTTTCTTGTTTAAAATCCTTTGTGGAATCTGATATCCACGGTACCATATTATAGAACCTTTTCAGTTCAAAATAATAGTGACCTCTTAAAAAATGTGCCTGTGCTTCCACGTTCTTTAATGCGGCTGCATCCATTCCTTTTACCAGCGGCAGAACTTTGAATACTGAATTCACGCGATCTATGCCTCCATAGCAAACGATCCATTTATCTGCCGCCATAGCATTGGATGGAGAAATAGACCATGTGGCAATCGGATTGATCGGTGCCTGATCCCCGGCATCACTTCCTTTGTGTGCGTCGCCGCCGGCTACACTTCCCCAAATCCAGTTAGTAACTGATCCGGACCATGCAGTGCTGGCGCCGATGTCTGTTCCACGAAGCGCACTATACGCTCCCGTCAATAGGCCATTGACGCCATTTGGTGTGGCTAATACACCCTGGCTTAGCGCTCCAATTGGTTCACGTACCAGGAATTCTTTTTTACACGATGATGAAAAGATAACCGTTGTGAGGATGACGATTCCAACTAAATATGTTTGTTTTTTCATTTTAAAGATTTTAAGCAATTAAAATTTAAGATTTACACCTACGAGAAAGTTTCTTGTATTAGGATAAGATCCTTCATCTACGCCAAAATCCGTAACTGAGTTCACACCTCCAATATATCCACCGCTGACTTCAGGATCAGCACCTGTGTATTTGGTAATAGTAAACAGATTGGCAACCTGAACATATATTCTAAGTGAATTTATTGAAGCTTTGTTCAACAATTTCGGTGAGAATGAATATCCGAGTGTTACATTTTTAGCTCTCAGGTACGAACCGTTTTCGATGAAATAGGAATTAGGTACCCCATTTGTAGATACATATCCCTTATTTTCCTGAATTGGAGCTTTCGCGTTGTGATTTCCAGGCGTCCATGAATCGTATAAGGCTATATGGCTTTTAGCTCCCGCAAAAGAAGCATAAAAATCAGTCCACCATCTAACGTTATTCCAGATATCATTTCCCTGTGAACCATAAAGAAACATGCTGAAATCGAAATTCTTATAAGTGAGAGCAAGATTTGCTCCATACGTGAATTTAGGATTTGGATTGCCAATAAAAGTGCGATCGGCGTCAGTGATGTGTCCATCACCATTTACATCTTTATAACGAAACCGCCCTAAGCCGATATCAGTCTGATACACGGCCGCATTGTCTCCTGTAGCTTTTGCTGCTTCTGCATTTGCTGAGGTAATTTCATCAAGACTGTTCCAAAATCCCACGATCTGGTAGCCATAAAATGCTCCGATGGAATGGCCCACCTCGTTTCTGTTAATACTTTGTCCAAATCTCCTGCCATCACCAGAAAGGAAGTAATTAGAAGCATCACTCACTTTAGTGATGGTATTGTTGTAAGTAGTTAACTGTAATGAACCATCGAATTTCAAATCCTTGCCAAGACCAAAATGTGCACCCAATTGCATATCAATACCGGTATTTTTCATACCTGCTATGTTTACAAAAGGAGCTGTTCCTCTGCCGGCCGTTGCAGGTAACGGAGGATTAAACAACAAATCTTTAATGTCTTTTACATAATAGTCAATAGTGAAGTTGACTCTCTCATTAAGTAATGTCGCATCCAAACCGATGTTTGTGTTACCATCTTTTTCCCATCTGGCATCCGGATTTCCAATCTGGCCGGTACGGAATCCCTGATCGATACTGTTGTTAGTTCCACGAATATCATAATAGGAAGCATTTTTATCACTATTATAAGTAAAATATCCGTTGCTATTATTCAGGTTAAACTGGTTTCCCATAATACCCCAACCACCACGAATCTTTAAGTCATTCAACCACGATACATTTTTCAGAAAGTCTTCCTGGGAAAGACGCCAGGCAGCAGTTATCGCCGGAAATACACCATATTGTTCATTAATAAATTTTGAAGATCCATCGCGCCTGATGGTACCACTGATCAGGTATTTGTCTTTATATCCATAATCTACCCGACCAAATTGGGACCACAATCCATCAGTAGAGCGGCCGCTGGATACGGTAGGGGTGCCAGAACCTGTACTTAAAGTAACATAGCGTGGATCAAACGAAAAATAATTTGGCGTTGTTCCTGCGAGACTTCTGTATTCATTATTTACCGATTCTACACCGGCTAATACTGAAATATTATGTTCGCCAAAAGATCTACGGTAATTAAGCGTATTTGTCCATGTCCAGCTATATCCATAATAAGAACTTTCAGAATAACTGTTTTTACTGGCATTTTCAGCATTCTCGTAAGTCGGATAACCAAAAGAATGATAAATACCGGCATAACTTTCCCCACCAAAACTTGTATGAAATACAAGATTCGGTATCAGGGTCAGATCAGCATAAACATTCCCAAAAAGACGATTGTTTAGTCCTGCATTGTTTCGTGTGCGATATGCATCAGCAACCGCGTTTCTGGCATTACCCAGCTGTCCGCCAAAAGTACCGGCAAAATTGCCCATGATATCATATACCGGAATTATCGGTTGCTGGCGAAATGCCATCCCGATAAAACTTCCCTCACCTGGAGTCAGCCTGTTATTATCCATAATTGAATAGGAAAGATTTTCTCCTACTTTAATGTTCTTTGTAACATTAAATTCTGTATTTGCACGTACTGTGTAACGTTTCAAATACGTTTCGATTACAGTACCTTTTTGGTTTAAATACTCCATTGAAAAAAAGTACCTTCCCATATCAGTAGCACCGCTTACGGATAAGTTGTGATTTTGCATAGCAGCCGGCTTGTTAATCGCATGATACCAATCTGTTCCGGCTTTGTTAGCTCGTGTGATCCGATAAAATGAATTCAATGCATTTGGATCGCTGTATTCCGGAATTACGTTATATAAAGCCGGATCTACTGCAGGGTCGCCTTCACTCAAACCAAACTTATTTCCTGCAAGAATATAATCAGGCAACGTAGGCGTTGAACCTCCCCCATACAAAGCATCCGGATGAGCACTGTTAACCGGTGTACCGGAATTCGAGAGCGCATTGAATTTTAACTGAGCCATATCTATAGGCGATAGTATATGCCAGATATTCCCGCTCTTTGGCTGTTGAGTACCATAATAGCCATCATAAGTTACCTTAACTTTCCCCTGTCCTTGTTTGGTCGTGATGATCACAACACCATTAGATGCACGGGACCCATAAATAGAAGCAGCACCGGCATCCTTCAACACCTGAACTGAGGACACATCATTAGGATTAATATCAGAAATATTTTGCGTTGGCACACCATCAATAATGAAAAGGGGTGTGTTATTTCCAAAAGTATTAATACCACGTATGGTAATTTGTGGATTCTCTCCCGGCTGTCCGGATCCGATAACGGTGATACCAGAAGCTTGTCCCTGCAACTGGTTGGCTAATTGCCCGGTTGGCTGCTTGTTCATGTCCTTTACATTAACCACCGATACCGCGCCGGTGATGTCCTTTTTCAGTTGGGAAGTATATCCGGTAACCACAACTTCATTCAAAGTTTGATTATCGGCAATTAGGATAATGTTTCCTACATTGGTTCGTGACGCGACGGAAATCTCCTGGCTGCCGTATCCAATGTTACTGATTTCGATTGAATTATGCCCGGCAGGCACATTAAGGCTAAAATTTCCATTAGCGTCGGTTACAGTTCCGTTAGTGGTTCCTTTAACGGTAACTGAAACATTGGATAATGGAGCATTCGTTTGATTGGTTACTTTGCCCGTAACCGTTTTTTGCGCAAATACGATGTTCGAACCAAACAAAAATAGCAACACCGTAAAGCAGATAGCAAGTTTCCTGGTTTTTAATTTCATTGCATTGTAGTTAAATTGTAAAAAATAGCGAAAAAATAGTTAATTATGACGAAAGGTAAACAATAGGACAACAGGTTTTTAGAAAACGCTGCTTTCTTAAATAAACTTTTTATTGAAAAGATCAAGAAAATACCATGCTTAGATAAAAAATATGTACTTATTGCCTTCGATCGGATAATAAACCTGGTTTTATTGAATAAAATGCAATAGCATAACAATTTGAATATAACAATAGAGGTTATGGCTTAAAAAAATTTAATAAATATTCGGCGGTAAAAGAAAATTTCGAAATATTTGAAAGAAGCAGATTTTTGCTAAAAAATTGCCTTCTTATCAATTATTGGAATAGTTTAAAAAATGCTTTAATTTCCATTTTTTGGAAACATGAAGCAAAATAAAAAACGCAATTTTTCTTTTATAGCAATCATCTTGTTGTTTGCAGTTACTTCTACTTTCCCGCAGACAGCTACTGCTCAAAAACTTCCTGCTTTTAAGATGAAGCTTTCTAATGGGAAGATTTTCTCCTCATCAGACGTTTCCCATACTAAGCCCTTGATCATCATATATTTCGCTCCCGATTGCGAACACTGCCAGATTTTAATGAAGGGTCTTTTTAAGGGAATAAATGACTTCAAAAATGTGGAAATTTTAATGGTAACTTTTGAATCTGATGCCGCAGTTGCCGGATTTGTAAAGCAGTATCAAACGGCAAAATATCCAAATATAAAAGTTGGGATAGAAATACCTGTCTTTTTCTTCAGAACGTATTATCGGTTAGAACATACGCCATTCACAGCTCTGTTTGATAAAAAGCAACAATTAATTGTTTCATATAAAGATTATACTCCTCTCGACGAATTGATAAAAAATTTAAAACAGCTAGAAAAGAAATCATAAAGAATAATATTTTCTTTTTACATTGATACGTCCATGAAAACTTTTGCAGATAAAATCATTTCTTTTAATAAAAACGTTGCTTTTAAAGGTTCTTTGCCAAAGAACATCAGCATAATGAATCCCTTCAAAGAGAATGAAGAAGCGCTGGAAATCTCTTCTAAGTTTTATAAAAAATTTTATGATGATTTCGAAAAACGCTTCCTGATTCTCGGAATCAACCCCGGCAGGTTTGGGGCCGGCGTTACGGGCGTTCCTTTTACAGACACCAAAAGATTAATGGATGAATGTGGTCTGCAATTTTCCGGAAAATCAACGCATGAGCCGTCTGCCACATTTATTTATGAAATGATCAACGCGTTCGGTGGCGCTCAAAAATTCTATTCTAAATTCTATATTCATTCTATTTGCCCGCTTGGATTTACCATTACCAACGGAAAAGGAAAGGAGGTGAACTACAATTATTACGACAGTAAAGAATTGACTGATTGTGTATATGATTTTATTATTCAAAACATTAAAAAACAAATCAGCTTTGGTATCAGCACAGATATTTGCTTTTGTTTTGGAACAGGGAAAAATGAGCGGTTTCTAAAAAAAATTAATGAAGAATTCAATTTCTTTAAAAAGATTGTTGCGCTGGAGCATCCAAGGTACATCATGCAATACAAATCAAAATCAAAGCAGGATTATATTGATAAATATCTGCGTGCGTTTGCCGAAGCGATCAATAAAAATAATTAGGGCAGTAAAGCAGCAACAAATAATCGATTTTCGTATTTGCTTATTTGTCCTTATTAGGTGTAAATAAATTGATCAACCTGTTGCCCTGAACTAAGATTTTCAACCCGTTTCTTTTCAATGAAATAGAAGGTTGTTTTTTTACATAATTTTCAATGTCTGATTTGTAAGCAGAAATAATATCCTTATAAGAAAGAATTCCAATTATTGTATTTTCATTAGAAGTAACCGGCAAAATATCGATATTTTCTTTCGCCATTAATTCAACCGCATTTCTTAGCGTGTTGTCAACACCAATAGAAACACTGTTTCGTTTGATCAAAGATCCGACCGGTAGGTTCGGTTTATGATGATTGCTGAATAAATTTGACGAACTGATGATACCACGGAATTCATTGGCTTTATTTACAATAATGAAATAGTTGCTGCTGTAGTCGGTCTCCTTTTCAAGCCAGTCGCGGACTTCACCGATCGTGTTGTCTTCCTCAAGCATCAAACCGTTCTCACTCATTACCTGCTTTACGTTGATGGTTTCTAAAATATCCGGTTCATATGAATCAGGAGTTTTTACACCACGCCTGGTAATTTTTTCGGTCATGATGGTATTTTCCATGATAAAAAACGAAACGATATAAGAACCGATACATCCTGCCAAAAGAGGCAACAAAGCATTTGATTGGCCCGTGGCTTCCAAAGCAAAAATAATGGAGGTAAGCAGCGCACGTGAAGCGCCCGCGAACATGGCAGACATTGCCACCAAAGCTGCTAATGATAAGGTCATCCCGGAATGAGGAAAAAAGTCAAGAATTACACTTCCTAACAGAACTCCCGCAGCTCCGCCGATCGTAAGCAAAGGAGCCAGCGTCCCGCCAGAAGTGCCACTACCAAGCGCTACAGCCCATGAAATGAATTTGAAAATACACAAAGCAAAAACTACTTTCAAAGTCAAACTTCCGGACAACACATCGGTAATATTTTCATAACCAACGCCTAAAGTTCGCGGCGCAAAATAACCGATGATACCAACAAAAAGACCACCAATCGCCGGCCACCACATCCAATGAACCGGA
>JBQCFI010000079.1:0-5178 GCA_051959325.1 Ginsengibacter sp.
ACGGAAGAAGATCAGCCGATCATCTCAATGTCAACACAGGTAAGTGGTGCAGGCTATGGCAATAATTCTTATGGAAAAGCCTCATTGAGTTATCTGGCTTTAAAAGACATGCTGGGTGATGCCACATTTAAAAAAGCATTGGATCATTATATGGACGCATGGCACGGTAAACATCCGATTCCATGGGATTATTTTAATGCGATGAGTGCAGGCGCCGGACAAAATCTTAACTGGTTTTTCAACAATTGGTTTTTTACCAATAGTTATATTGATCTGAAAATAGATACCGTTCAAAAACAAGGTGATTCGTATACCATCAGTGTAAAAAATGTGGGCGGCTTTGCAATTCCGTTTGATATAAAGATTGCATATGCAGATGGGCAGGTAGCATCGATGCATGAAAGTCCTGCTATCTGGCAAAAAAATCAAAAGCAACAGGTGTTTGAAGTTTCTGCAAAAAAAATTATCAAATCAGTCGAATTAGACGGAGGTATTTTTATGGATTATACACCCGATGATAACGTGTGGAAACAATAATGTTTGAATTTAAATTTTTAAGTAAACCGGCGTAATTATACAAGCGCCGGTTTTTTGTTTGAAGAATGAAAAGGAGAATCCGGCATATTTGTTTATTTGCTGCTATGTTCGTTGGAAATACTGACCAACGCAGAAAATCTATTTAAAATAGAAAAACATAAGGTAATAAGGTGGGTTTATTTCGTTTAGGTTATAATTATTAAGGTAATAAGGTTTGTTGATCCAGATTTTATAAATGCGGACTGCAGCAAGCTTAGTGTTTTTTTAAGCCTGAAAGGCTGATATGATATAGAACTATTTAAATCCCCTCGTCCTCAAAATCCGGAACGGATGACACATTGCGATGCCCGTGGGTATCACCTTATGTCCTGCAAACAACGGCGAACAAGCCATCACCTTATTACCTTTAACAGAACCACAAAATCTCAAGCCACCTTATTACGTTATTTCCCACAAATGGACGAAGAACCAATTATTCAGGCAACCTTCTTACCTTAGTAACAGGATCACAAAACGTCTCATTTACCTTATTACCTTATCTTCCTCAGCAAATAAAAAAAGAACCGCTTATTTTTATAAAACTTTTTACCTAAAAAATCAAAGCATGAATATGAAAAAACTGAAACTCGTTTTACTCCCATTGTTTTTTTGCGTATTCGCTTTTACCATTTCTGCACAACCGCTTACTTCTCCACAGATAGACGCTTTGGTTGAAAGAACTTTGAAGACTTTTGATGTTCCCGGAATTGCTGTAGCTGTTGTGAAAGACGGAAAGATCATTCATGAAAAAGGATACGGTGTAAGCTCTTTAAACACGATGAAAAAAATGGATGAGCACACACGTTTTGGAATTGCCTCCAACAGCAAAGCCTTTACTGTAGCTTCTTTGGGGATTTTGGTTGATGAAGGAAAACTGAATTGGAACGACAGGGTTACTAATTATATTCCAGAGTTTAAATTGTATGCTCCTTATGTGACTGAGGATTTTACCATTCGCGATTTATTGACGCACAGAAGCGGTTTAGGACTTGGTGCCGGGGATCTCATGATATGGCCCGACAGCAGCACGTTTACTTTAAAGGATATCATTCATAATCTTCGTTACCTGAAACAGGTATCTGATTTCAGGACAAAATATGATTATGATAATTTACTTTATATCGTCGCGGGTGAAGTGGTGGCAAGGGTTTCAGGGATGACCTGGGAAAATTTTGTACAAACAAGAATTATGGATCCATTGCAAATGACCGAGAGCGCACCCAATTATGATCTCCTGAAAAATAAAGAGAATGTGATTGATCCACATGCACCTGTAAATGGAAAAGTGCAGGTGATCCATCGCGACTGGAAATTTGTGGCGGATGCTGCAGGTGGCATCTATAGCAGTGTTCATGATGTGACCAAATGGATCATCATGCAAATGAATGATGGAAAATATGGTGCTAATTTGCAAGATGAATTATTGAAACCCAGGACACATGAAGAAATGTGGACGCCGCAAACGATTATACCAGTACGGAATAAAGGAGCATATAATACGCATTTTGCTTCGTATGGTCTTGGCTGGTTTTTGAGTGATGAAAACGGGTATAAAGTGCCTACTCATACCGGTGGCCTCGCAGGAATTGTAACACAGGTGACTTTAATTCCGGAATTGAAACTGGGAATTATCGTCTTTACCAATCAGCAATCGGGTGCCGCTTTCAGGGCTATTACCAATACCATTAAAGACGGTTATTTTGGAATAAAAGGAAAAGACCGGGTGAAAGAATACCACGACCAGGTGGTTCAAAATGAAGCAGAAGCAAAAAAAATAACGGATAAAGTTTGGGCAGATATCAATGCCGGGCAACAAAAAAATAAATCAACAACAGATTTTAGTATGTACACCGGAACCTATACTGATCCATGGTTTGGTGATGTAGTGATTTCTGAAAAGAATGGTAAGCCATGGTTTGATTCTAAAAATTCTCCAAGGCTCACAGGAGAAATGTTTCCATTTAAAGGAAATACTTTTATTGTAAAATGGAACGACAGAAGTATGGATGCTGATGCTTATGTAATGTTTGATCTTGATTATGAAGGAAAGCCAAATGCTATAAAAATGAAGCCTATTTCTCCTTTGACTGATTTTAGTTTTGATTTCCAGGATTTGAATTTTACAAGAAAAAAATAGTGCCGGCCCGGAACGCTTAAGCGGGTCGGAGCGCTTAAGCGGTCGGAACCCTTGGAACGTTCAGGCCACCGAAGAAAGTGTCCCAAATGGCCGGAAACCTCATTAAACAATAAGACAAATGGAAGAAATTGAAACGCATCCTTTCAAAGCCTTTATCCCTGAAAACGTGACTGCGATTATCGTTGGCAGCTTTCCCGGAAGGGAAGTAACCCACAAAAATCTCACAGAAGATGAATGGTTTTATGGATCAAAAAGAAATCAGTTCTGGAAGATCATTTCGGGGGCTTATGAAACTGAATTAATAACAAGGAAACAAAAACAGCATCTTTTTGCAAAACATGGGATTGGTATTGTGGATATTTTTTTAAGAATAAAAAGAAAAGGAAACAATAACATGGACAGCAATCTTGAAGTGGTTGAATTTAATGATAAAGCGATTGGAATTATTCTGCAAAATCAATACATTAAATCCATATTCTTTACCAGTAAATTTGTAGAAAAGGAATTTATGAAAATGTTTCCTGGAATGAAGAATCGCGGGTGCGAGTGTTTGCCTTCTCCTTCTCCACGCTATGCAAGAATGAGTTTGCAGGAAAAAATAAATTATTATAAAGACAAATTGCCCGGGTAATTCCGCACTCCAGTAGCATCATTACTAAAGACATATTAAAGACTTTCACCAGCAGTGCCTGAAACAGCACGTGAAATAAGGAACGAAATAGATTATCGCTTCTTTCCATGTCCTTTCCAGGGCGCTTTTAAACTTTTGGGAAATAAGTTTGAATAGATTATCAAAACAAAGATCTAAGCGTGAACGATTTTTTAAGTCTCCCCATTCCATTTATTGATTTCTAAATTCCGCGATTTTCAAAATCAATCTTGCAAGGTAAAAAACGCATCCAATCGCTGCAAAACGCCCGTTTCAACGGAATCTGATTATTAAAGAACTCCACAAAATATAATTGGCCATCACCGTTGTTGCCATTTATCTTTGAATTATAACACCGGGCGGGATACAAGGTGAATCGCATTCTGCTACTTTCCTGTTTCTTCAATCAGGAAAAGAATGGATGCGTGGTCCCTGTAACAAATGTTGACCGTCGACAATCAAATTCCGGCAAGACCAGAGATTGTAAATAGTATAGATGCGATTCATAAAGGTAAAAGTGGGCGATAAGATCGGTTCATGAACAGCGGCAGCCGATTATTCATAAATATTAAACTGAAGGGATAAAACACAATAGCATGATAACTACTTTGAGGTTGCTGAAGACCGGGTACCGTTAAACCGTTAACAGATCACTATTAAACTATTAACAAACGCAAAGTAACCTGATCATACTCATGAGAATGGTGATGTGGGCTGGTGCATTGGAAAGGCATTTCAGAATTTTCAAACTAACTTATAAGATATCCTTCGGCAACAAAGTTTTGAAACAAAAAAGGGAAAGATATACAACTTCAGAAGAGGAGCAAAAGGGAGTGCAATAATTGTTTAAACATGAAATTGACATGCAGTTATTTTTTGGCATCTAAACAAGATAATAATCTTACTTTATTCATTTAGTGTCAACCTATCTGCAGACCGGATTTTCAACACGTTTTTCCACCGATTTCTTAACAATAAAATTAAATTTATGAAAAATGTAAAATTCGTCATGCTATTTTTATTTCTGGCCGCATTTATCTGCAATTGCAGTAAAGAAGGGCCCCAGGGACCTACCGGCCCACAAGGTGCTCAAGGTGCACAAGGTCCTAAAGGTGATAAAGGCGATCCCGGCGCCCAGGGAATCGCCGGAAATGCAAATGTGACCTTATACAATTTTGCAAGCAAGACATTCACCACTCTCACCAGCTTTCAATTATTAGCCAGCCAGAGCCTGGTAGATTCCAGCATCGTTTTAGCTTATTACAATCCTTCAACGGAAGTAGCTACAGCATGGTATCCAATTCCCGGATTAGGCAATTCCGGATTTTATCAGACAAGGTCATTTTTTTATCAGGTAAGCACTTCACCCAGCACGTATTCATATACTGTGAGGTTAGTAAATGCAAACGGAACGGGGGATTATACAACCCCTGTCACCTGGACTAAGACGCGGATCTTCCTGGTAAAAGCGACAGAGATCCTGACAGGCGGAAGGAAAGCGTCCCTTCCTGATTTTAACGATTACTATGCAGTTTGCCGGTATCTTGGAATACCGTCGGATGAGTAACATTTTCAGAACGTGATGACTCTAAAGGAAGACGTAATGCTGTGCGGTTTTCGGAAACCTTGCAGGTGCTTTATATTGCCCCGAAGGTCGCTCAGTTAGGGGAGAAACAAAATTTTACCGCTACCAGTAAACCAACAAATTTGCCGCTTTTCCTTTTTGTAAAAGCTTTCCAATTTATGAGATTAAATTTGACAGATGATCACGTTCCTGCTGTTTATATTACTTTTCATTTTCTGCTGGCCGCTCGCG
>JBQCFI010000080.1:0-17729 GCA_051959325.1 Ginsengibacter sp.
AAATCAAAAGATCGTGGCAACCGTAACAGAGGTGTTTTTAAATGGCAGCGTGCTTAACGTTGTATTTTAATGCCGCATTGGGCACCAGCCAGCGGAAAATTGAGGTGAGCCGATAATTGAAGACAAACCGACTATCAAAAACAAAGATAAATCGGTGAGGCACAAAGTATTAAAAGTAATATTAATTCAGATTGTACTAACGACAATACAAATTTGATAACGCTAAAATGTTGTGAAGCAAGCACAATTTTTTTTGAGGAATGGCGTGTTATAATATAAATTAGCGCGTTGGCAGTAATTTTTAACCAGTCCTATAAAAGTGCTTATGACACCAAGAAGTTTATTCAATATTGTGCTCAAAATTTTCGGACTTTTCTTTTTAAAAAATATTATAGAAACAGTTCCACAATTAATTTCAACAATTTTATTCATGCTAAAACTAAACTCATTTGACCCAAATGAAGGGATTTTTATTTTTTTAGGAACGACAGTAATTTTAGCTTTTTATATTTTTGTTACGTATCAATTATTCTTTAGAACAAATAATATTCTTGATAAGCTAAAGCTTGACAGAGGTTTTACGCAAGATGAATTTTCATTTGAAATACCGAAATCTTCCACTTTGACAATTGCATTAATAGTAATAGGAGGACTTATTTTGACAAACGAAATTCCCAATTTATGTAAAGCTCTGTATCAATATATTCAGCAAAAAAGCATTCAGCGTTACACCGAAAATAAACCGGATTTGTCTTATGCAATTTCGACTGGAGCTAAAATTATTTTAGGACTTTTAATACTTGGAGAGCGTAAAAGGATTGTAGAATTTGTTGAGCAAAGACAAAAGATAAATGTAGACAACTAAACTAAACTACTGCCAACAAGCGGTTTTGTGCAAGCTGGGCTGACGTGCTAAAAGTGAGCATGGGTGCATGTTTCACCAGTAGTTAAAGGCTGAAGAAACACTGTTCAGCGATAGTAATAACAATGAACTTTTAATTATATATTTGGCAACGGTTCAGGGCAGAAAGAATACTATTTTCCCGCCTGCACAAAGCCGTACCGTTGGCGGTAATGCACTATAGTTTAAGTACCCAATGGTTTGTCAGGCAATGAACTAAAAATTGACAAAATCTTGCACGAAATGAAAGCAAATATTTCAAGTATCGTCATTGTATTTTTCTTATTGCTAAGCCGTGAAGCAATAGGACAAAATTTAGCTCCGGTGGATATGCTTTCTGTAAAGGGGCATTATATACATTCTGCTAACAATGGGAAAACCTATCAAATCTTTGTGATTTTGCCAGATAAGTATTCTCCTAAAGACACCTCACACTATCCGGTAGTGTATGTTTTGGATGGCTATTATTCGTTTCCGTTGGTTTATGCAACAAAACGTGCGTTAGGTTTGGGTGGACAGATTGAAAATGTAATTATTGTTTCCATTGCCGATAGTGTACTGGATGAACCAACCTGGTTTGCCAGCCGGTGGAGTGACTATACTCCTTCTCATAGCGCCGCCGATGATTCTTCAACGGCAAAAGAAATGCGCCTGCCCCAGGGAGCTTTACAATCGGGGGGAGCTTCAGCATTTCTCAATACGCTGAAAAATCAAATCATTCCATATATCGACAACCAATATAAAACGACTAAAGACCGGGGTATCATCGGACATTCAATAGGAGGATTGTTTGCAGCTTACTGTCTTTTGACAGCACCTGGTATTTTTAATCGATATGGTATAAACAGTCCTTCTTTATGGTGGGACAATAAGAAACTATTCGATATGGAAAAGTCATTTTCCGAAAAAAATAAGACGCTGAACGCACAGGTTTTTATTTCAGTAGGTGGCTTGGAAAACGGGATGATGAAATCCTCTATGAGTGGTTTTGCCGACTCACTTGAGAGTCATCATTATAAAGGCTTAACATTATCTTCCTATGTTTTTGATAATGAAAATCATCTTTCGGTAATCCCTGCGATGATGAGCAGGACGCTAAGGGTTTTGTATGGAGTGAAAGAAGAATAGTTAAAGCACTACAGCCAAAAGGGCCATTTGTAAAAGCATGGCTTGACCAGCAGCATTTGTGCATGAGTAATTCTTATCATCTTTTGTTCAAGCCGACATCTCGCTATTCGACATTTGTTATTATCTTCAACTTCAGTTTTTCAATTAAGCATTTGTGCCATGCTGACATTTCGTTATTTCCATGCCTTCACAAATGCTTCAAGGTAGTGCGTCAGTCCCGAAGATTCGGGATTCCAGCCAACGAACAAATATCGGCTTTTTGTATTTATCTTCGACTGTAGTTTTTCTCCGAAACTTCGGGATGAAAACTTCGCCAGAAATTTCGGAAGGTTTACGTTCGGGCGAGACGTTCATCGAATACCTGCTCATCCTGTCCTTAACGTAAGCGGTGAACGACAGCTCAAACCAGGCAATACAAGTAATCAAAATTATGAAACCAAGAATATCAGTATTTACATTAGGTGTCGTTAATTTGGAAAAATCCGTCGCGTTTTATAGAGACGGTCTTCAATTAAAGACTGAAGGAATTATCGGTAAAGAGTTTGAGTACGGTGCAGTTGCTTTTTTTGACCTGCAAAACGGATTGAAGCTTGCACTTTGGCCGAAGAAAAGCATTTCCAGGGACACGAACATCACTGAACAACCATCATCTTCATTAGAGTTCACCATTGGACATAATGTAAACAGCAGGGAAGAAGTTGATGCCATTATGAAACAGGCGGAAAATGCGGGAGCGAAAATTATTAAACCTGCTCAAGACACATTTTATGGTGGCTATGCAGGTTACTTCTCAGACCCCGACGAACATTTGTGGGAAATAGTCTGGAATCCGGCGTTTGCGATTAATGATTAGGAAACCAGATGATCAAAAACAGATTGCCGGAAAACCAACGAAGCGCTTAAAGGCTGCCGCGACAATAAACAAATATTGCAATTATATTGGATCCTGTTAATATTTTTATTCGCCCGGCTGCATGTTCACAAAACAAGAAACCATCCTTCCCGGGTAAACTGAGTCAATTAAATACAAGAATAGGATACACGGATGAAAAAATAACTAAGCGAGTTGTATGGATTGGAAAGGAGGATATAAGAATTCTGCTTTTTATTCTACCTTCGGCTTTGGTTTTTCACCCGGTTGCCATGGGGGTCAGCTGGCGTTCGGCCGGAACATACATCGAATTGCTGCAATCACAACTGACCAAACATAATTCGATAAACTTGGAATGTGATTATGGACAATAAACATTATAACGAGCCATCAGTTTTTACGCCGGAAAATTTACTTCGCGAAGCAAGACGTCAAAAAAGTATTGAGAACTGCAAAGTGCCTGGTATTTGTATCCTTGACCCCGATGGTGATTTAGTTGAATATTTAATTAAGACAAAACAGGCAACAGTCAACAAATGTTGGGCTTGTTATCATACTAAGCTTTATAACGTAAAGCAGAATGGTTTTGAATTTGGAGTTTTAGGGAGCGCCGTAGGTTCATCGTTTGCCGTGCTTGTAGCAGAGCAATTATTTGTATCAGGTTGTAAAACGCTCCTTAGTGTAACTTCTGCCGGTGTTATCAATCCGATGAAGCACCATTCAAAATTTATTTTGATTGAACAAGCACTTCGCGATGAGGGAACAAGTTATCACTATCTGCCGCCTTCGGAAACCAGTAATATCAACCACGCTTTATTAAATAAATTAACCGTCTATTACCACGCAATCGGTTTATCAATAGAAACAGGCATTAGCTGGACAACCGATGCACCTTATCGCGAAACGAAAACTGCAATTGCAGAGGCGCAAAAATTAAACGCAGTGTGTGTAGAAATGGAAGCGGCTGCGCTTTATGCTTTTGCGAAGGCAAAAAATAAAGATATTCTTTGTTTTGCACACCTTACAAACACGTTGGCTCAAACAGAAGGAGACTTTGAAAAAGGTGAGGAAATGGGCAGCCTTGATACTTTAGAACTCATTTATCATACTATAACAGCAATCACTGCGGGTAGCAGTCAGTATTGGGACAAAATCTATTCTACCAGGCAATCAAATGAAGTAAGCTGGACGCAGGAAGTTCCGACAACGTCATTAGACTTCATCCATTCATTTGGTTTGGCAAAGACCGCAAAAATTATAGATATTGGCGGCGGCGACAGTAGACTTGCTGATTATTTATTGGATGAAGGTTTTGAAAATATTACGGTGCTTGATATTTCAGCCAAAGCACTTGATAAAGCAAAAAAACGTTTGGGTGATAAAGCACAAAAAATAAATTGGGTAGTCAGCGACATTACAGAATTTGAGCCCGATAGCACTTTTGACGTGTGGCACGACAGAGCGACTTTTCATTTTCTTACAACAAGCGACCAGATTGTAAAGTATATAGATACAGCAAGAAAATCTGTAAAAGGATATTTGACCATTGGAACGTTTTCAGACCATGGACCTGAAAGATGTAGTGGACTCTCAATAAAGCAATACAGTGAAGAAGCTTTGACCGCAGAACTTAAAAACGGTTTCGACAAAATACGGTGCATAACAGAAGACCACAAAACACCTTTTGATACGACACAAAATTTTTTGTTTTGTAGCTTTAAACGGCACTTAAATTGAGTGACACATCAAAGACAAATCGCCATTATTTCTTGGTTCGCTATTCGTTATCTTTAGTCATGCAAACTTTAACTGGACCGGAAAAATTAAACCTAAAATGTAATTGAACAGGAAAATCGGGAACGGAATAGTCGAAGATAAAATAACGTTTAACAAAACGTCGCTAAGACAGATGGAAAGGTTTCAAAAATTCACGTTACGGTTGAGTATCAACCCTGAAACCCTTAAAGGCAAAACCACCTTTCTTAAAATAAATCTTAATCTTATTCACTCCTTTATTCAAATGAATTTTTAGGGGAACAGAGGAGATGAATTTATTTTCATCTCCGGTTGCAGTAATGGCAATATTTTGAGAAATCAATTGGCTGTTGATATACAGGTTGATTGTGCCATCACCGCCACTTGTATAAAATGAAAGCCAATAATCACCGGCATTTTTTACCGTGGTGGTATAAAGCAGCCATTCGCCGTCCTCAATGCTGAATACATAAGGCTCGCCGTTTTGATCATTTTTTATATCCACGCCATCGTTGCGGTAAGTACGGCCACGATTGCCTTGTGTATGAACACCGGGGGTATATTGGTAACTGGCGGTGTCGAGATCATTGTAGGCAAAACCATTTCTTCCAAGGTCGTAATCAACCGCGTTTATTTTTGTATCGCCTGAAATGATGTTTGGTTTGAAAGGCAATGTTTCCGTGGAATAAACCTGTCGAAACATGGCGTCAGTCACGTCTTTGTGATAAATGTTGTTTTTGATCTTTATGTTTTCGAGAAGTCCGTTTAAGATTTTTTGTGACGTAATGGAATCCGGTTTTGGAGCATCTCCTTTGCAATAATCCACGAACAATTGATAATCCTTTGGCTGTTTAATTTGAAGTGGATTATTGATGCCCATTTTTTTCAACTGCCACCAGCACCAGCCAATATCGTTATCTTCCATAAGTTTTATCGTGTTGGTAAACCAGGTATTCGAATTTTCGCCACTTTCGCCGAGCCACAGAGGAACATTGTATTTATCCCGGTAATTCAGAAAATTCTGAATTGTTGCTTTGGTGGAAAAATTGCCGTATTTATGAAAACTAATCACAAGATTATTATCCCAGAGCGGAAACATTCCGCGATAATTATTGGCAAATCCGTTTCCCTCTAAAAAAATAATATGGTTCTTATCCACTTCACGAATCGCTTTGGTAAGGCGGATAAAAAAATCTCTTAAAGGAATATTTCTTTTTTCTTCTGTTCCTCTTTTATCCTCCGGATTGTCGAAACCCCAATTGGTTTCATTCAAAATATCATAGCCGCCGATGTATGGTTCATTGGCATATCGCTTTGCCAGTTCTTTCCACAAGGCAACCGTTTTATCCTGGTTTGCCTGTGATTGCCACAGTGAAGGTTCATCCGGATTTCTGTCAGAAATGGGAAGATCATTTCCTTGTCCGCCGGGAGCAGCATGCAAATCAAGTATCAGGTAAATCTTATATTCTTTACACCATTTTAAAAGATCATCCACGATTTTGAAACCTGTTGGCAGCCACGTATTTTTTCCGGCTACCGGTTCATCTTTTACAGCAAGGGTAAATAAGTCATAATGCATTGGCAGGCGAATAGAATTAAATCCCCACCATGCGAGCGAATCAATATCGGCTTTTTGTGTTTCGTTTTTGAGCCATTTTTCATAAAAAATATCCGCCTCTTTTTTACCAATCAGTTCGGTGATCTTTTCTTTGATCTTATACTGTTGTCCCAGGAATCCCAGGTTGAACATGTAGCCTTCCTGCAGCATCCATCCACCCAAACCCATGCCGCGCAAAATGAAATTTTTGTTGACATCATTTTCCAAATGTTTTCCATTCGCCTTTAAAAAACCCTGTGAATTGGATTTAAAAAAAGAACCAATCAATAGGAGGAATACGATTAAGATTTGAAGCGGTTTCTTCTTCATAAAAACTGAATTAAGTGTATAAGACGCTTAAATTACAAACTGTCAGCAAATAAAGAAATATCGTGGATTTGTGTTTTCTCTTTTTGAACGTGTTTCTAAAAATCAAATCACAACAGTTGAAATGCTGTGTGCTTTTGAAACCGCCGGTGCCCACTTGCCGTTAATCCATAAATGATATGGGATATCATTGCCGGTCATGTTTAAAACAACTACAGCCAATTCCCCATCTCTATTGATAAATGAAGTGGCTTGTAAAAAGCTTCTGTTACTGGAAGCGCTTACTCTTCTTGCGCCCGGCCTGATGAATTTAGAAAACTGGCCGATGTACCAATATTCATTGGTATAAAAAAGTTCACCTGTTTTTACATTTCCGACTAATGGTGCAAAGCAGAAATTGCCCACATGGTTTGGGCCGCCGGTCTGGTCAACAAGGATGTTCCAATCTGTCCAGGCCGTAATTCCGTTATTGAGGTCGTTGAGCATATTATTTCCATACAATTCGCCAAGGCTCCAGTTATGAATACTATCCATGTCAAACTTTTCTTTGCAGCCTTCTGTAAACATTAAATTGATATTTGGAAAAGCTTCGTGAACACGTTGTTCATTTTCAAAAAGAGGCGTAGATTTTGTCCAGGTTTCGTACCAATGAAAACCAATTCCCCAGAAATATTTTGCAGCTGCAGGATCATTTAATAAAACACTTGCCCGCTGAAACATCAGGTCGCGGTTGTGATCCCAGCCGATAATTTTTACATCTTTCAGATTGTTCTTATGAAGTGTCGGCCCTAAATTATTTTTTACAAAATCACGTTCAGCATCGGCGCTATAAATGCACGATTCCCAACGCTGTGTTGCCATTGGTTCGTTCTGAGTAGAAACGCCCCAGATCGGAAGGCCTTTCTTCTCATAAGCGTGAATAAATTTTACAAAATAATTTGCCCAAAGCTGGTAGTATTCTTTTTTCAAAACTCCTCCGTGAAGCATGTCGTTGTTGGATTTCATCCAGCCGGGCGGACTCCATGGTGAGGCAAACATCAGCATTTTTCCATTCAGCTTTTCATTCACTTTTTTTAATAACGGAATGCGGTATTTTTCATCGTGTTGTACACTGAAACTGTTTAAAGAACTGTCATAATCCTGGATATAATTATAGGTGTCGCTGGAAAAATCGCAACTGTTGATATTGGTGCGTACCATAGTATAACCGATACCATCTGTAGTATCATAATAGGCTTTTAAAATTTCATCCTGTTTATCTTTCGGCAATTTTGCAAATGTTTCTGCCGAAGCATCTACTATTGCTCCACCAAAACCGGTAATGGTTTGAAACTGATGTGTGGGATCAACAAAGATACAAACATCTGTTTCCAATGGTTGGGGATGATTTTCAAAAGTGAGTTTATCTGACAGGCTGATCCTTTCTTTTGTTTTTTCAGCGGTGGTATAAATGACCGGGATTTTTCCTTCAAGAGAAAAACTGATACTAGGATTTCCGTACGGATTTGTCTTTGAAGCTTGCGGCTGATGCTGGCTACAGCCGACGGTTATTAATAGAAGAGCAAATGAAATTTTTTTGAAAATCATAGTTATTTTATTTGAAGATGCGAGGCAATAAATGTAAAGAAGATTCAGTAATTTATTCCAATCGTTTTTCAATTCTTCTGTCCGGAATAAACCATATAAGAGCAACAAAACAATAAAGTCCTAAACTGATCCATGAGTTTATAAATGTAAGCATGATCCCGATCGCATAAATAACGACAGAAATGACTCCTTTAAAATCATTTCCGATAGATGTGGCGAGCAGAGAATCTTTGCCATGAAGCTGGATCAAAGCATGCAACAGAAAATAATAAGCTATGCCGCACACAAATAAAATAATTCCATAAAGAGCAACCGTTGATGGACTGAAATGATTTTCGCCCATCCAGGCCGTAACAAAAGGAACCAGCGAAAGACAGAATAATAAAAAAATATTTCTCCAGAGAACTTTGCCATTTACGTGCTTTACCACCTGGAATAAATGATGATGATTGTTCCAGTAAATACCGAGGTAAATAAAACTGAGTACGTAGCTCATAAACTTTGGCAGCAAGGGTTTCAGCGCATCAAAAGTGTTTCCTTCCGGCGCATGCAATTCCAAAACCATGATGGTAATGAGAATCGCAAAAACGCCATCGCTGAATGCTTCAACTCTTCCTTTGTTCATATTTTTATTTGAGACGGAAAAATAGATAATTCTTCTGTGTTTAGGATTGTCAACTTTTGAAAAGTTGGCAGTCCTGCAAAGGGAAAAGTTAGCAACCATTTAAAAAAGACAAATAAAAAAACTGCTTATTTGTCGTTTTATTGGCATGGCTTTTTTTCAATTTTGATCCGTTAGAATGAAACAAATTTTTAAAAAAAGTTGAGAATTGAAAAATCGTAAATTGCAGTATGCCCGAAAAAATGATCCCTTACGAAGAAACGGTATTTGTAGATACAACCAAACCCGTTTGGAATTACTCGTTATTTACCGAGGAAGACATACGGAACTTTGAAAACGGTACCCATTACAGCCTGTATAAATTATTCGGTTCGCATGCCCTTACCGTTCTGAATACAGCCGGTTATTATTTCGCTGTTTGGGCGCCAAACGCAACATACATCAGCGTTGTAGGAGATTTTAATCAATGGGATATTCACGCGCACCCTTTATTTGTTCGCTTGGAAAGATCGGGTATTTGGGAAGGCTTTATCCCGGGTTTGCCGGAGTATTGCAACTATAAATATTATATTATCGGTTATGAAAATGCACAGTTATATAAAGGCGATCCCTTTGCTTATCATTGGGAATTAAGGCCGCGAACTGCTTCCAAAACGAAAAATATGCAATATGAATGGAATGATTCGGCGTGGATGGATAAACGTAAAGACTTTAATTCGCTTCAGTCACCGTGGAGTATTTACGACGTCCACCTGGGAAGCTGGATGAAGCCAAATCCCTGGGATGAAGATTCGTTTAATTCGTATAATCAACTGGCTGAATTGTTGGTCCCTTATGTAAAAAAAATGGGCTTTACTCATGTAGAATTTATGCCGGTTATGGAATTTCCTTTTGATGGAAGCTGGGGTTACCAGGGTACCGGATATTTTGCGGCTACATCGCGCTTTGGTACGCCGGAAGATTTGATGAAACTAATTGAAGCATTTCACCAGGAAGACATTGGCGTTATTCTCGATTGGGTTCCATCACATTTTCCTGCTGACGCTCATGGATTATTTAAGTTTGACGGTACACACACTTATGAATATGCGGATATGAGAAAAGGGTTTCATCCTGACTGGAATTCTTATATTTTTAATTACAAGAGGGGAGAGGTTCGCTCATTTTTAATAAGTAATGCGCGTTTTTGGTTTGACAAATATCATATCGACGGAATGCGGGTAGATGCGGTGAGTTCGATGCTGAGGCTGGATTATTCACGAAAAGAAGGAGAGTGGGAGCCAAATGAATATGGAAGAAATGGCAATATTGAAGCGATCGCATTTATAAAAAGTTTGAATGAAATGGTGTATCGCGATTTTCATGATGTGCAAATGATCGCGGAAGAAGCCACAGACTGGCCACAGATCACCGGACTTACAACCGCCGGCGGTCTGGGTTTTGGAATGAAATGGATGATGGGCTGGATGCATGACACACTTGATTATTTTAAAATCGATCCTTTATTCAGAAAAGATTTTCAAAATAAGTTTACATTCAGCATGGCTTATTTTTATGATGAAAATTTTATTTTGCCCTTGAGTCATGATGAAGTAGTGCATGGAAAATCTCCCATGATCTATAAAATGCCCGGCGATGAATGGCAAAAATTTGCAAACCTGCGCACGCTGTACACCTACATGTACACGCATCCAGGGGGGAAATTGTTGTTTATGGGAAACGAATTCGGGCAAACATCTGAATGGAATTATCATACAGAACTGGATTGGAAATTACTTCAATATGATCCGCATAAAAAATTACAACAATGCCTCGCTGATCTGAACAAATTATATACTTCTCAAAGTGCATTTTTTGATTACCAGTTTGAGCCAAAAGGGTTTGAATGGATTGACTTGAACCATCGTGATGTATGTGTGATGTCGTACATGCGCAAAGGCAAAAAAAAGAAAGACAATATCCTCGTGGTTTTCAACATGACCCCGGTTGAGCGATATGACTGGAAAATCCAGGTGTATGAAAAAAGCGCATGGACTCAAATCTTTTGCAGCGATGATGCGCAATATTGGGGAACCGGAAAATTTACGAACCAGGAAATAAAAACCACTCTTTTGGATAAAAAAAACAAATTGTTTGAAATAAATCTGAACCTGCCGGCGTTAAGTGGTATCGTGCTTCAATAGTATCTTTTAAAATCATTATTCCATGAAACGCTTTCTGATCTTTACTTTCATCAGTTTTATCGCCCTCGGTTCTTATTCACAAAATAAAGACAGCGCTCAATTTTATTTCAAAAAAGGAGTGGAGGCAAATAATGCAAAATTATATGCTGTGGCGGCAAAACATTTTGATAAAGCCATTCATTTCAATCCTGATTTTACTGAAGCGTACATCGCCAATGGCAAAGTAGATCTCTCAATGCGCATCATTGGAAAAGCACAGGAAAATTTTTCAAAAGCTTACGAATTAGATCCAAAGAATAATGAAGTGATATCCCAGTTGGCCACGTTAACTTTTAACAACCGTCAATTTGAAAAGGCGATTGAACTGGCGCAAAAATGCGTGAATTGTGAGAATGCTTTGTACATTCTCGGAATGAGCTATTATAACCAGCAGGATTATGGAAAAGCAGAAAAATATTTAAAAGATGCGGTTGGTAAAGATGATAAAAATGCAGAAGCCGCTTACAGTTTAGGCCGTACTTACCTGGAATTGGAAAATGAAAAAAGCGCTATTGCACAATATGTAAAAGCAGTTCAATTGGAACCAACCAGAAGTCAATGGGCGTACGAACTGGCACTTATTTACTATAACCAGAATGATTTTAAAAGTGCGTTGAAATATTTTGATTTGGCTGCAAATAATGGTTACAATAAAACCAATGATTTTTATGAGAATTACGGATTTGCGCAACTTTATTCCGGGGATTCGGAAAATGGGATCAAAACATTGAATGTGGTGATGGAAAGAAAACCAAATAATAAAGAACTGCTCAACAATATGGCTCACGCTCTTTATGAAACAAAAAAATATAACGACGCGCTGAGTTATTTTCAAAAACTTTTGGAACTGAATCCAAAAGATGCGCAATCATTATACATGTGTGGAATGGTTCTTCAAAAAACGGGGCAGAAAGAAAAAGGTCAGAAACTTTGTGACAATGCAATCGCAATTGATCCGTCTTTAAACAAATACCGGCAAAAAAATGAAATGCCTTCAGGGCTTTAATTACCTGATTTGCTCATGGAATGCAGTAAACGAACTTATAAACGAAATTTTGTTATTGGGGAAATCAGCGTTGAGCAAATTAATTCATCATCAAAACATTCACGCTCCTTTGTAAAATATTAAAAGCAATTTCGGCCATCAGGTTTTCTTTATCAAGTGTGGGATTTACCTCGGTGATTTCAAAGCAGCAAATCTTCCTGTTTTGCATGAATTTACTTACCAAATCTTCGGCTTCTCTTTCACGTAAACCATTATGAACAGGCGTTCCGGTGCCTTTTGAAATAGAACTATCGAGGCAATCGACATCAAAGCTTACATAGATATCGGTGCATTCTGTAAGAAATCTCAAAGCAGCTCTCACCACATTTTCCGGTCCTTTTCTTCTCAGTTCATTGGTGGTAATTACTTTCATTCCATATTTATCGATCAGATTTTTTTCTTCTTTTTCATAATCACGTAGCGCGATGAACACAATATCTTCGGGCAATACTTTCGGATTTATATTGCCGATGTTTTTTAGTTGCTCCCATTCTTTGATCGTTTTTTCATCCGGTTCATGCATTTTGTTTTCGATGTTGTCTTCACCGATTGAAGCGGATAGGGGCATTCCGTGCATGTTGCCTGATGGCGTGGTAAACGGCGTATGAAGATCAGCATGTGCATCTATCCAGATCACTCCAAGACGGCTGTTTGGTTTGGCCATTTTGATGCCGGCAATCGTACCGCCGGCGGTGCTGTGGTCGCCACTAATTACAACGGGGAAAAAATTGTTTTTAATCGTTTCTTTTACTGCTTTTGCAACGCGGTCATACATCGTCAAAACACCGGTTATTCTTTTGGCATAGGGAGATTGAATTGGTTCAAACAATAAGCGGTTTTCGGTTTCTACTTTTTCTGATGGAAAATGAACAAAAAAATTGCTCATAAAATCAAGTGCAGCAATTTTGATCGCTTCTACGCCCAAACTCGCTCCACGAGTACCGGCGCCTATTTCGCTGGCAACTTCAATCAGTTTGATATTCTTCATAAATGATTTTAAAGGTGATCTTTCTTCACCAAACCGGCTTTCATTTGCAATTTAAACTTTCTCATATTCATCTCAAATTATACCTCATCTTTTTGCTAATGTTCGCGTCGCTTTCTCCGGCAAACAAATAAATAAGAGCATTTTATATTTTTACTTATAAATTTTCTTTTTTTGAAATAAAAAACCTGCAAATTCTTTTGCAGGTTCGTACTTAAAGCCAAATAAATACTTTTATTAAAATTGCTCTAATTTACTAAAGAAAAAATCTCCCTCGATTTGCGCGTTTTCATCGCTATCGCTACCGTGCACTGCATTTTCACCAATTGAAGCGGCATATAATTTTCTGATGGTTCCTTCTTCAGCCTGTGCGGGATTTGTGGCGCCGATCAGTTTTCTAAAATCTTCCACAGCATTTTCTTTTTCAAGAATGGCAGCGGTGATTGGCCCCCGGCTCATAAATTCTACCAGTTCTCCATAGAAAGGACGTTCTTTATGCACTGCATAAAATTCCCCGGCTTTCGCTGCAGAAAGATGAGTCATTTTCATGGCAACAATTCTGAAACCAGCTTCGTTGATCATTTTTAAAATCCCGCCCGTATTTCCCTTGGAAGTAGCGTCAGGCTTAATCATTGTAAAAGTTCTGTTGGTCATTTTTTTTATTTTGGCTGCGAAGGTAAAGTTTAGCGATGAATTAAAACAAAGACAAAGCCACGAATTACACAAATTTTCACGAATTAAAATGATGCAAAAATTGGCTTAATTTCTGCCAACAAATTGAAACAGTGACTTGAAGTATTTTTACGATCTTTTTATAAAACACGCGGAATAAAATTGCTGAAAATTCGTTTAATTGATTGCTAAAGCATCAGTACTGCGAAAAAAATGATAATATTGCCACAAGTAAAATAAATGAGAACTGTATTTGAAATATTACCTTCCTCTGTAAATCCGGAAAGCTGCAAACTTCTATGTGAAGTAAGTAACGAAGGCTTTTCTTTTTGTATAAAAAGTGAAGAAACAAATTCATTTTTAGGTTTGGGGGTTTATCATTTCGATAAAAACAAACCGGCTGTAGGATTGCCGATTGCGCTTCAAATTCTCTTTCATCAAAAAGAGATACTTTCAGGAAAATTTAAAAAGGTATGTGTTGTATATTCCTTCTGCCAAAGCACACTCATTCCGTTTTCTTTGTATGACCCGGATAAAAATGAAGTTTTGATGAACATGATGTTTGGCGATCTGGGGCAGAATGAAACGATCCTTACGGATGTATTGCCGGATAAATCAATCTACAATTCTTACCGTGTACCTACAGCGCTTTTGGAAGTAATTCAAACCCAATTTCCGGATTCATCCTGCTCGCATCAATACTCACTTTTATTAAAAAATCTACCTGTCGAAAATGATCGCCTGGCTTTAATTTTCTACACGCAAAAGTTTGTGGCTTGCTTAATAAAAGAAGGAAAATTTCAATTGGTCAACTCTTATAATTTTGAAACACCGGAAGATGTTTCTTATACTTTATTAAATATTTGCAAGCAGTTCAATATAGCCGATCCTCATTTGATGATTCATGGGTTACTTGAAGAAAATTCGCCCCTTTATAAAGACATCTATAAATATTTCAACAATATCGAATTGGCTTCTTTGCCATCAAACTCTGTTTACTCAGATGAAATAATGAAATTTCCTTCTCATTATTTCAGTTATATATTTGCAATCGATTCATGCGAATAATAAGCGGAAAATATGGTGGAAGAAAAATAAACCCGCCTTCCAAAATGCCTTATACTCGGCCAACAACTGATGTTGCAAAGGAAGGATTGTTCAATATAATTGAAAATAATATTTCCATTCCCGGCATTAAAACCCTTGATATTTTTGGCGGCACCGGTAGCATCAGTTATGAGCTCGCGTCGCGCGGGGCGGCAGATCTTACTATTATCGAGAAAGATCCGAAGATGTATGAATTTATCAAAAATAAAATTGCAGAATTAAGAATTGAAAATTGCGAAGTGATAAAAAGCGACGTTTTCCGTTTTCTGGAAAATTGTACAGAGAAATTTGACTTAATATTTGCCGGGCCTCCTTATGCTCTTAAAAATATTGATGATCTACCACAAATTATTCGGGAAAAGAAATTGTTGCGCGAGAATGGTTGGTTCATTTTGGAACATACGCCGGCAAACAATTATGAAAATGAATTGCAGTTTAAAACAATGCGGAATTATGGAACAACGGTATTTTCAATTTTTATAAATAAATAGAGAAAGCTTGAAAATTCCAGTTGCGGTTCACATTTCGCAACTCATCATTTACGACAATGACGCCAATATTTATAACAGGAACAGGAACTGATGTAGGTAAAACATTGATTGCTTCCATTGTGACAGAAGCTTTGCAGGCAGATTACTGGAAGCCTGTGCAGGCGGGCTTTGCAGACGGAACCGATTCCTTAAGAATTAAAGATTTAATATCGAATAACAAGACAACGATCCATCCGGAATTGTATGTTTTGGAAATGCCGGCTTCGCCACATTTGGCCGCACCGGCAGAAGGGAAAGAAATTAAATTAAAAGAAATCATTCTTCATTTACCCAAAACACAAAACCAATTAATTATTGAAGGATCCGGAGGATTAATGGTTCCTTTAAATCAAAAAGAATTGATTTTAGACCTGATAAAAGAATTAAATGCAAGAGTTATTATTGTGAGCAAAAATGAATTGGGAAGTATCAATCATTCTTTGCTTACTGCTGCAGTTTTAAAAAAAGAAAAAGTAAATGTTTTGGGTTGGATCTTTACAGAAGAATATAAAAATTACCAGGAAGAGATAGGTGAGTGGAGCGGTTATCCGGTGATCGCAGGGGTAGAACATTTGCCGGTTATTTCTAAAGAAACCATCAAAGCAGAAGCGAATAAAATGCTTCCAAAATTGAAACTTTTTTTATGACAAAAAAAGAACTGAGATATATTTTTAAAGAAAAAAGAAAAGCGCTTTCTGTACACGATATTGAAAAATTCAATGATCTTATTTTGATCAATTTTCAAAAATTAAAATTGCCTTTTATCAATTGTGTACATACTTATGTGGCTTCGTTGAAGCTTGGCGAACCTGACACAGCACCAATTGTAAGATACCTGCAATTTATAAATCCGCTGATAAAAATCGTGATTCCCAAAATTGATATTCATTCAGGAAATATCAATCATTACCATTTTGATGAAACTGTGGAATTGATCACCAATGCCTACGGAATTGATGAACCGAAAGAAGGGAATCTCATTAAAGAAGATGAGATAGACCTTGTTTTGATACCATTGCTTGCATTTGACAAAAAAGGTTTCAGGGTTGGTTTTGGAAAAGGATATTATGATAAATTTCTGGCCCGCTGTAAACCGAATGTTATTAAAGCCGGGTTGAGTTTTTTTGACCCGGTAGATGAGATAAATGATATTTCCGGCTTTGACATACCTTTAAACTTTTGCATTACTCCAAAAGAAATATTTTCATTTTCATTATGAGATTGTAAAGTTTTTATTAAACGAAAGATCATTATGCTCAAAAGTTTCCGGTATATTTTACTGCCATTTTCATTCCTTTATGGTGGTATTCTTTGGGTGCGTAACAAATTTTTTGATAAAAATATTTTGCGGTCTGCTACTTTTAATTTTCCGTTGATATGCGTTGGAAACCTTGCGGTGGGCGGAACGGGAAAAACTCCGATGGTAGAATATCTGGTAAAAATCTTGTCCCCTAAATACCAACTGGCAACTTTAAGCCGTGGCTATAAACGAAAAACAAAGGGATTTGCAATTGCTACTGAAGATACATCAGCGGTGGATATCGGCGATGAACCAATGCAAATTCATCAGAAATTTGCAAACATAACAGTTGCCGTAGCCGAAGAAAGGGTTATTGGAATCCCTCAATTGCTTTTTGAAAAACCGCAAACAGAAGTAATCATCCTCGATGATGCCTTTCAACACAGGGAAGTAAAAGCGGGATTAAATATTTTATTAACTGATTATAATAATCTGTATTACAAAGATATTTTATTGCCGGCCGGGGATTTACGCGATATAAAAAGCAGCAGTAAAAGAGCCGAGATCATTATTGTTACCAAATGTAATCCAGAGCTGAGTACATCCGAAAAGAATAAAATTATTAATGAATTAAGACCATTGCCTAATCAAAAAATATTCTTTACAAGAATTGAATACAACACGCTGTATCATTTGTTTACCAAAGAAAATTATGTTCCCGACCCTGACTCAGAAGTGCTTTTACTTTGCGGCATTGCTAATCCTCAGCCAATAAAAACAATATTAGCAAGTGAAGTGGCTTCTTATGAATTGTTGCAATATAAAGATCATCATATTTTTAATACCGACGATTTAAAAGAAATAAAGCAGCATTTTGATAAATTAAAAAATCATAAAAAAATTATCGTTACGACGGAAAAAGACGCGGTGAGGCTTGCAAAATTTGAAAAAGAATTGTCGTCATTTCCCGTTTATGTGTTGCCAATGGAACATCAATTCTTATTTAATGAAGGAGCAATTTTTGAAAAGGAAATAATGCAGTTTGTTGAATCTTTCAAAAGCAAGTCTGACGACTTAGAGAATTGATATCTCTAACTAGACGAAAGAGTCACGCTTAACATAATAAATATATTTCGTCCT
>JBQCFI010000081.1:0-2653 GCA_051959325.1 Ginsengibacter sp.
TAATTCGTTGCAAACCTTTGAAGCCTTTTGCAAATTTGTATGCATCCATGGTTCGTGCTTCTTCAGAAGTGACACTGATTCCCCAGCCATTATCCTGAACCAAATAAATGATGGGTAATTTTTTTAAAACAGCAAATTGAAAAGCTTCGCTGACTTCGCCTTCAGTTAGACTTGCATCGCCGAGAGAGCAAATAACAATTGGATTTTCTCCGTTACTTCCTTTTTTAAATGAAGGAGAATTGATTTTTTGTAAATATTGCAAGCCTTGTGCAATTCCCGTTGCCGGAATCGCCTGCATTCCAGTGGCGCTGCTTTGATGAATGATGGTTGGTTTATCATCTCCCCGATAATTCGGATGAGAATAATATTCTCTTCCTTCGGTAAAAATATCTTCGGCTTTAGCAAGCAATTGAAGCATTAATGTATAAGGAGAAAAACCAAGACCAAGTAATAAACTTTCATCACGATAATAAGGACTTACAAAATCGCATGGCAGTAACTGAAAAGCAGTGGCACGTTGTATCGCTTCATGGCCACGCGATGTAGAGTGAACGTATTTACAAACCTGCCGATTGGCTTCATATGTTTTCGCCATTGCCCCGGCTGTGCACATTAAACGATAGGCATTCAGAAGAATTTGTTTGTCCATAAATTAATTAGCTGGCTTGCAAATTAGCTAATTAAAAATTTCTTCAACAAAACCACCTTCCGCTGCGGTGGCATTTTCTTTGAAAGATTCTCTTGGTTTTAATCCCAGCAATTCAAACATCATTTTATCCTGGTCAAAGTCAGGGTTTGGAGTAGTCAATAATTTTTCTCCTGAAAAAATAGAATTGGCACCCGCCATAAAACAAAGCGCCTGTTCTGCAATAGTCATTTCTGTGCGGCCTGCGCTTAGTCTTACCATTGCTTTTGGCATAATAATTCTTGCAGTTGCGATCATTCTGACCATATCCCAGATATCCACTTTTTGATTTCCCTCTAGCGGCGTTCCTTTCACTCTTACCAACGCGTTGATTGGAACACTTCCGGGATGAGAAGGCAAAGTGGATAAAGTATGTAGCATTCCAATTCGGTCTTCATGCGTTTCTCCTAAACCAATAATGCCTCCGGAGCATACGCTGATTCCCGCTTTACGCACATTGCCTAATGTTGTCAACCGATCACCATAAGTTCTGGTGGTTATAATATCTGCATAATGTTCTTCAGAAGTATCTACATTATGATTGTAGGCATACAAACCCGCGGCGTGCAACTTTTCTGCCTGGCTTTCCGAAAGCATTCCCATCGTACAACAAACTTCCAGTCCCAGTTCATTCACACCTTTTACCATTTCCAATACACGGTCAAAATCGCGATTGTCGCGCACTTCCCGCCATGCAGCTCCCATGCAAAACCTGGTTGATCCTGCATTTTTCGCTTTTTGTGCATAAGCAAGCACTTCTTCTTTTTTCATCAAAGCCTGCACATCCACTCCTGTATGATAACGCGCTGCCTGCGGACAGTAAGCACAATCTTCAGGACAGCCACCTGTCTTGATAGAAAGTAAAGTACACACCTGCACTTCGCCGGTTTCCTGGTATTCACGATGAATAACAGATGCTTTATAGATCAGCTCTAACAAAGGCGTGTTGTATATTTCAGCGATCTCTTCTTTTGTCCAGTCGTTTCTTATTTGCATTTTTAAAAAGGTTTAACCATTTACAGCTTGGTTTACTGGTTAATTTTTCACGTTATCCTTCCTGAAGGTTGTTAAAAAATACTAATCAAAAATAACTCAAATTCGTTTTCGGCGTTAATGCCAAAACACTTTCATAAATTAATCTGATGGTGTTTTCAACATCGTCTTTATGCAACATTTCAACCGTTGTGTGCATATAACGCAATGGAATAGAAATCAATGCTGACGGGCAGCCATCATTGGCATAAGCGAAAGAGTCTGTATCAGTGCCGGTGCTCCGGCTTACTGCCTGCAACTGTACAGGAATATTATTTTTTTCGGCTACATCCTGGATAAAACCCAATAATTTATTATGAACAGCAGGGCCATATGTCAATGCGGGACCTTTGCCACACATGCAATCTCCCTGAATGTTTTTGTTGATCATCGGCGTATTTGTATCATGCGTTACATCAGTAATGATAGCGGCATTTGGTTTAATTCGTCTTGCAATCATTTCTGCGCCCCGCAAACCAATTTCTTCCTGTACAGCATTCACCACGTATAATGAATAAGGAAGTGTTTTTTTATTTTCTTTTAATAATCTTGTCACTTCTGCGATCATAAAGCCTCCGATCCGATTATCAAATGCACGTCCGATCAAATTGCCATTAGCAATCTCATCAAAACCTTCTGTATAAGTAACTACAGCGCCGACATGAATGCCCAACTCTTCAACTTCTTTCTTATTTCTTGCACCACAATCCAGAAAAAGATTTTCAACTTTTGCTTTCTGCTCTTTATCATCATTCCCGGAACGGGTATGAATTGCCGGCCATCCAAAAACCGCTTTTACAGCTCCTTTTTTTCCATGAATAATTACTCTTTGAGATGGCGCAATTTGTTGATCTACTCCGCCATTTCTTTTCAAATAAATAAATCCATCATTAGTAATATAATTTACAAACCAACTAATTTCATCTGCATGTGCCT
>JBQCFI010000082.1:0-14582 GCA_051959325.1 Ginsengibacter sp.
AAATTACTACTACTCTACGGGTAACTGGCAACTGTCAGGTGCTAATCTTTTTACTGCTACCATAACTACGCTAATATTTAACGGGCCTCCGGTAACGCAAACAATTACCGCTAATTATTCTGATAATGGTAAAATGACTGACGGAGTCTGGGCTGATATAAAAAATGGCGTTCAAAAAGGAAAGCTTTCTACAATGCAGAGAGTCAACTAATTTGAATGGAACATACTTACGGATACATCTATACAAACGTAACTTGTAAAGTTGCGTTTGTTATTATATAAAAATTCAAGTTGCTCCTACTAACTAAACTACATATTTTACTTAAAAATTTCCTTTTACCTATTTATTCTAATATTATATGCAGAATTGATGCTTCGCGTCTCCTCAATTATTATTTACTTTGCTGCTTAAAAGAAAAACGGGTACATGAAGAATCCTAATTTTAAAAAAATACTTCCGCATTTAATTGCAATCGTTATTTTTTTTGTGGTAGCAGTTATTTATTGTAAACCAGCGTTGCAGGGAAAAGTGGTGCAGCAGTTGGATACTCAAGGCTGGCGTGGCATGGCACAGCAATCTTTTGAATTTAAAGATAAATACGGGCATTATCCTTTATGGACAAACAGTATGTTCAGCGGCATGCCTGCTTACCAGATTGCCATGGATCCCAGGACAAAAATTTCTGTCGGATATTTAACCTCTGTTATTACTTTAGGCCTTCCAATTCCGATTAGTTTTTTCTTTTTAGCATGCATCTGTTTTTACTTTTTATGTGTCGTCGCCGGAGCCAATCCGTGGGTCAGCATTCTCGGTGGGTTAGCATATGCATATTCCACCTTTGATCCGATCATCATTGCTGTGGGGCACAATACACAAATGATGTCAATAGCTTATGCGCCAGCAGTGCTCGCAGGATTACTTTTATTATTTCAGCGAAAATATTTGATTGGTTTTACGATTACGGCATTATTTTCTTTTTTCCTGATCGAGCAAAATCATGTGCAGATTGTGTATTATACTTTGATAATTGCCCTGCTTATGACCATTGCTTTTTTTATAAAAAGCTATCGCGAGAAGCAATTGGGCACAGCTGTAAAAAGCGCTGCCTTTGGGCTTTTGGCCGGAATTATCGGACTTGCCTGTTGCGCCGTTTCAATGATGCCGACTTATGAATATGCCAAAGAAAGTATGCGAGGAGGAAAGTCAGAACTTACACAGGACGTTGCGGGAAATAAAACAAAAGGAGGACTTGATAAAGATTACGCTTTCCGGTATAGCCTTGGTTTTGGAGAAACATTTACTTTTATTGTTCCAGGTTTATATGGCGGTAGCAATGGTGGTGATGAATATAATTCTTCTTCAAAATTTGTTGAACAATTTTCGCAATTAGGTGTTCCGGAGGATCAGGCTTTGCAATATGAAAATCACTATTCCTATTGGGGCGATCAGCCGGGTACATCCGGCCCTGTTTATTTTGGAGCGATTATATGCCTGCTTTTTATTTTCGGAATTGTGTATTTAAAATCCTGGTATAAATGGTGGCTAATTGCCGCAAGTATTATTGGAGTGCTGCTTGCTTACGGCGCCAATCTCAAAGGTTTAAATTATTTTCTGTTTGATTACCTCCCATTCTACAGCAAGTTTCGCGCTCCGACTATGGCTTTGGTAATTCCGCAACTGTGTTTTCCATTGCTCGGTGTGCTTGCTTTATCAAAATTTATTTCGGCGGATGTTGATATAGAGGAAGCGTGGAAAAAGCTAAAAACAACTGCAATTATTTCCGGAGTTATTTTGGTTTTGCTTGCGGGATTTTATATGACTGCTTCTTTCACTGGTCCAAATGATAAAGCATTCAGAGATGGAATTAAACAAAATATGATGCATGTTCCTGCTGGACAACAGGCTCCGCCCCAATTAGAACAACAAGCCGACCAAACGAGCCGAAGCATTATTTCTGCTTTGCAAAGTGATCGGAAAGCTTTGATGGGCAGCGATCTGTTGCGATCATTTATTTTAATCGGACTGGCAGTTCTTTTGATGGGATTGTATTTGAAGAAAAAAGTTTCCGCAACGATTCTGGTCGGTGCGTTAATTATTCTTACGGGATACGATTTGCTCGCTGTTGCCACCCGATATTTAAACTCAGAAAAATTTGTAGAGCCGGAAGATTTTGAAGCGGCCTTTATTCCGACGCAGGCAGATCTTCAAATTCTGAAAGACCCTGATCATGCTAATTTTAGAGTATTTAATGAAACAAGCGGAGATCCATTCAGCGATGGCGTTACTCCGTATCATTTTAACGCCATTGGCGGTTATCATCCTGCAAAACTGGATCTATATAACGACATCATTACCCGTCAATTAAGCAAAGGAAATATGCAGGTTTTTGATATGCTGAATACCAAATATTTTATCGTTCAGGATCCGCAAACAGGAAAACCGGTTGCTCAATTAAATCCAAATGCTTTTGGAAATTGCTGGCTGGTAAAAGGAATCAAGTTTGTTGAAAATGCTGACCAGGAAATGGCTGCATTGGATAGCACAGACTTAAAAGACACGGCGGTTATAGAAAGTAAATTTAAATCTCAAATTCCTGCTGCTCCTCATTATGATTCTGTAGCTTCTATCAAGTTGGTTGAAAATCTCAATGATAAAATTAATTACAAATATTCTGCGCCAACGCCACAATTTGCCGTCTTCAGCGAAGTATATTATCCTAAAGGATGGGATGTGTTTATTGATGGAACGAAAGCGGATTATGTAAAAACCGATTATGTTTTACGCGGCATGTATATTCCCGCCGGAAACCATAATATCGAATTCAGATTTGAACCACAATCGTTTTATACAGGGCGTTTGATCAGTATTATTGCCAATATTCTGGTTGCGTTATTGATCATCGTAACGATCGTTTATTATGGACGAAAAAAGAAAAAGCCAGATGCGCATGTATTGTAACAGTTTCAAGATTGCCAATTTTTAAAAAGGTAGCCTCAGATTCCCGTTATAATAATTTATAAAAATGAGGTTTGTCGGAAATAATTGTTATAGAAAGTTTTATTACACTGAATACATTTTCTGCGTATTTCTTTGTTTGCTGAAAAGAATATTTTTTTGAAAAGAATATTTTTGAGAATAATACTCCTACAAAAAAAATGGGAATTTCTACAATATAAACGGATAAGATAAAAAGAAACCATCCTACGCCAAATTCTTTTCTAATTCGTACAATGTTTGATAACATGATTTGTTTCCCTTTCTTATCAAATAAATTCATATAACCTTTTCCTGAGGAATTAAAAGTTTCGTTGGAAGTTTCGCCCTGCAGATGAATCACATTGATGTCTCCATAGATGCATAATTTGCCAACTTTTTTCAAACGACTGCACCACTCAGCTTCTTCAGCATAAAGGAAAAAGTCTTCGTCCAATAATCCGGCTTTTTCAATCGCGTTTTTCTTCAACATTAAGAACGCGCCATTAATCCAATCCACTTCAACAATACCGGAAGCGTCCGGAACATTTGGTTTTTTTACACCAAACATATTTGCGAATGATTTTAATAAAATGCCAAGAAAAGGCAATGGCAACAGGTAATTGAGGCCACCTTTCATTGAATAATTTCCTGAAATTTGTGGACTGCGGTCCGGATTTAATAATTGCACGCCACAAGCAACAAATGCTGAAGATTGAAACTGATGAAAGCATTTTTCAATCGCATTATATTCAATAATTGTATCGCCATTCAGCAGTAAAACAATGTCTGACTTCGATCTTTTTATTCCTTCATTATTGGCTCTCGCGAAACCGGAATTATAGTTCATTTCGACCCAAATAATTTTTGGAAATAATGCCAGGATTTGTTCTTTACTTCCATCTTTAGAATCATTATCAACCACAATTATTTCAAAATTGAAAGAAGAATTTTGGGCATAGATTGATTGCACACAATCGCAAATTAACTGGGCGCTTTTGTAATTTACAATAATGATGGATAGTAGCGTCAATATTTGATTTTATGATCCGAAAATAAATAACTGGTGAGCATCACGATTTTTGAAAATACGCCATTTCTTAATAAAGATTCGGGTAATTTATTTTGCAGCTTCGTCATGGATAAAATGACTGCAGGTACAGCTGAATGATATCCTGAATCTTCAAAGTCTTTTTTTGTTCTGAAATGTGCATTGCGAATAAAGCGCCAATATTCATCATAGTTTTTTAAACCAGACAATAAGTTTTTATTTGCTTTCAAAAACTCCATTTTCCGTGGCATTAAAGACTCGCGTAAAAAGGGAATATCGTAATTTACGCTTGCTCCGCCGATGCCAAATGTTGAAATAATGCTGTTTTTATATTTGGTTTTCACATTTTCATTTTCAAAGCAACGAAGGTTTAAATCCCAATCAGCATGGGTTTTATATTTTACATTATAATTGCCGTTTTTTTCAAAAATATTTTTGTGGTAAAAAACTGCCTGGTGAGAGATATTTTTTTCTAAAAGTTTTTTAAAATTAAATTCACCATCATAAGGTTTTTTATGGTCCCCTCGTATTACGTTTCCATATAAAAAATCAGCATCCTCTAAATTAAATTCCGCAAAAATATTTTCAAGTACTTTGTTATTATAAAACACATCGTCAGCTCCCAAAAAATAGAGCCATTCTCCTGAAGCACGGTGGACGCCTTTGTTCATTGCATCATAAATTCCTTGATCAGGTTCGCTAATCCATTTCAAATCAGGAGCATCGTATCTTTTCAAAATTTCAAGGGTTCCATCCTTTGATCCACCGTCTATAACAATCAGCTCCGTGTTTTTATAAGTTTGTTCAAATACACTATTTATCGCTTTTTCAAGCGTTTTAGCTGCATTGTAAACAACGATAATGACTGAAATTTTGGGTGGCATATCATTTTTATGTCCTGGTGATAAAACGAACAGTTTTACCCCATCTTCTGTTTCCTGATTTTATAATCTGTTTGACAATTGATAATTTTTTTTCGGTCGCCTCAGATACATTTTTTTTTGAACGGTGATGATTTAATAACTGATAATAAGGTGAATTTGAATACGGCTTTGATGCATAATAATTTACCTGTTTTTGATGCACCTGGTTCACGCAATTAAACTCGCCTTGTATCCGGTATTCTGGCATTTTATAATGATTACCAAATTGAGTAGGAGTGCGGAACAATTCAATATTGTGTTTTATTGCCAGCAAAGACAATACAGATTGATCCCAGCGGTGTTCTTTAAATCCAAAGAAATTCTTTCTGCCGCAAACATTTGGCATACTTGTCAACACACGTTCATCGGTGCAATAGGTCAACCAGTCGTTCAAAAACCGGATACTTTCAGCAGATTTTCTGAATAAAGAAAATGCGGCGTCGGCCTGCAGACCGTTCCAATATTTTTTTGAATCGCAATCCATTAAAACAAAACAATCCCGTTTTGTCCAAAATTTATTTTTCAGATTTTCATTGGCAAATAACAATACAGGTTTTTGTTCTTTGCATATAGTAATTAACGGATCCAGGTTTTCTATGATTTCAATACCAGAATCTGAATAAACAATCACATCTCCTTCAGAAATATTTTTCATCGTCTCAAGAATAATGAACGGCTTCCAAAGCCAGTAGCCTATTCCTTTTGGTGCATCTAATATTTTTTTATTTTTTTGATAAAAAGAATATTTTTTAAGGTCTTCAAAATCAAAAGAATTTATTTCTGAAATTCCGTGTTTTCTCGCAGAATCGTTTAGCCTGAAACGGCTTTCTTCATATAATTTATTAGATAAATTGGTAAGAACAACTTTCATAATTTAGAGCGAAAAATTAGAAATGACGCCAACTGTATGTGGTTTTTCATGTTCGCCTACCCAGCCGTTGATGTCCAGCAAATAAATATCTTTTATCTGGTATTTTTGATCGTATTTGCGGATGATTTTGTAAAATGATTTTTGCATTTTACCAACCAGGTCATCCCAGACAATAATAAATTTTTCGGCAAGTAAGTCGAACTTCACCAGCATTTCAAATTCAAAAAGAATTGCCTCAGCCGTGTGTAAGGCGTCTGAAAAAATAATATTGAACTTATTTCCTTTTAATTTTGCCCAGCTATTTTCGTCCCATACATCCGCACACAAATAATCAACCTCCATTCCGTTGTATGAAAATTTTTTTAGCGAAGAAGCAGTTTTTTTGATAGAATTGGCAGGAGTTTGCCATTCTGTTTTTTCTTTAAAATGCAGCCGCCGCTCAACGACCGGGTTAAATTCTTCAATATCAAAACCAGTGAATGAGGAATCAGCATGCGCGTTTAAAAGTTGGAAAAAATTCTTCCCTACCGATACACCAATTTCCAGGTAATTGATTTTCCGGAAGTGCTTTTTGGAAAGATAAACAATGAGATCCGTGTAAGTAGCGGACTGGTTGATGGGTTTGTTAATGTCTTTTTTTATATAATCGGGAACGCCATAGCTAAAAAAAGAATTTTTAAAAGCATTTTCATCTATCCAGTTATCGACAAGCGATAAGGATTCCCTGTTTTTTTTGATTAATATGTCTCTCTCTTTTTTATCAAAATTAAATTCCTTTTGAACAGCAATTTTTTCAGGAAATAATTTCTTCAATATGTTTGGCATTTTCTAATTTTTAATTGTAATCCTGCCGGTATAGTCAATCCGGTTTAAAAATATTTTCAGGTTTCGTTTTTCCGTAAATTCATCCACAGCTTTTTTAGATCCGGTCCAATGTCCGTAATCAACAATAATTAAAACGCCGCCGGGAACCAAAAGATCATAAAGGACTTCCAGTTCATGTTTGGTGGATTCATAAAAATCAGTATCGAGGCGAAGCAAAGCAATTTTACCAACCGATGGCTCGGGCAAAGTCTCTTCTACTTTTCCCTTAAAATAAAATATTTTATCAGCAGGATAATTTGTTTTTTCCAAATTACATTTCACTTCATCCAAAGCGGAGTAGCACCAAACGTTGTCGCCATCCAATTTGTTTTCTTTCTCTAAAAGTTCAGATGCAGTTGAATTATCTATCGCACTTACATCCTTCTCATTTGGTTCGGACATTCCTTCGAACGTATCAAACAGGAATAAATTTCTGTTGGCATTGTTCAATTGTAGAAGCCTCCTCGCGATCAACATCATGCTTCCTCCTTTCCACACGCCGCATTCTACTATATCGCCTTCAATTTTATTCTGAACCAGGTAATCAACTGCGCGGAGTAAAACAACCTGCCGTTCATGGCTGGTCATTGTAAAACCTTTCACGGCAGAAATGTTTTCTATTTCAGATGCCGTAAAATCAGATGGAAAAGGTTCCTTTATATTTCCACGGCCTGTGATTACCGAATTTTTGATGTCTGGATCTATCAGATTTTTTTTTAAAAGTTTATTTACTAACGACATTTTAATATTGGTTTTCTTCTATTTAACCATTTTTTTTAAAAACAATTCCAATCCTTTCTTTTTATTTTTATCCAAATCAAAACTGATACATTCTTTATAATAAGTGTGGAGATCAAAAGTGTCAAAAGGATTTTCTTTTACTACCTTTTCTAAATTGCTTAATCCGGCTTTATTCGCGTTGTTGAATTCCTCTATAAAATTGTCGTCCAGTTTCTTATTGCTTACCCAGGCGGCAAAAACAAAAGGTAAGCCAGTAAAATTTTTCCATTCTTCACCCAGGTCAAAAATATATTTCGATATTTTTCTCTGTTGCAACGCGCGATCACCAATCACAAGTCCGGCGGTAGTTCCTGAAATTTTTGATTGATAATTTTCGCAAGTTTCTTTAAAAACTATATTTATTTTCCAATATTCTCTGATTAGAACCTTCAACAAGGCTACCGAAGTGCGGCTTTGATAATCTAATAAAATTGTTTGAATTTCATGCAGCGGCACTTCGCTGAAAAGGCAAACACTGGCCACCTCACCCACGCTTCCTATACAATAATCGGATATGATATCATGTTGTTTCATTTTCGGGATTACCGCAACAGGAATCAGACCAACGTCAATTTCATCGTTCAAAAGCATATCGGCAATCTTCGACGGATAATCAATAACCAAATGCACTTCCTCTTTTATCGTTCCATTTTCAAAACCGTAGATCAAAGGTTTTGTATTCAAATAACTTACTGCTCCAACCCTTACTTTTTTCTGCACTGTTTACTTTAATTTGGGGCAAATTTAAGGCTGAATAGTGAATGCACCATGTGAATGAACAGCTGAAAAAGAATTAAGGGTATTTGTTTGTTTACTGCAATCCGTCAACATGAATACAACAGTTAGCAAATCGACAATATATTTCAGCCAACTTCGTTCTCTCACTGCGATTTCTCCGATTGATAGGCATTGCTGGGTAAACTTTTTCTGGATTTACATTGACTAAACGTGGAATTGCAGTATGAGTTTATTAACAGTATATGAAAATTTATACGATTTTGTAATTTATAAAAAAAACAAAGTATTTTGTCTAAAAATTTACACCATCGCTAACTTCTAATAGCTAATGAAAAAAGTTTTATTTATTTTTTTTGTAATTTTTTCAAAAACAATATCTGCTCAAGTTAACTGCAATAAATGGCTTTCTACTCCTTCAAGACCGTCCTATGTGGATATTGGAAAGTTAAATGTAACCGGGAACAAGATTACAGTAGAGGCTCTCATAAACAGAACACAACCATACGATGCAGGCACCGGGAATAATAATGAAGGAGATATTGTTTCTAAACATGATAATCCTAATGATGTAAATTATCTTTTGAGACCTAACCATGCGGCTATTACAACTACCAATGGATATTTCGTTACTCCCGACATAGGACCAATAGAACTGAACAAGACCTATCATGTGGCGATGGTTTATGATGGAAACACGTTGAAATTTTACCGGAATGGGTGTCTAATGAGCCAAGTTGCTGCAACCGGAAATTTATTTCAAAACAATTGGAATACCAGAATCGGATACTATCAAAGCCAAACCTGGAACTCTAATTTCCTTGGTTACATCAATGAAGTTAGGATTTGGAATATTGCAAGGACTGAGGCTGAAATTCGGGCTTATATCAATATTTCTTTACCAAACCCTACAACGCAGGTTGGGTTACTTGCTTATTATACTTTTGATAATCTGGTAAATAAACAAGGAAACCCGGCATTTAATGGCACCTTAGGAGGAAATGCTTCTATTAATAAAACAAATCCAAGTTGTAATTCTATTGAAATTCCATGTTTAAATCAACCCACAGGATGTTCTAACTGGCTAAAAACTCCTTACACTCCTTCTAGTGTTAAAGTTGGCCAAATCAATGTAACAGGTACTCAAATTACTGTCGAGGCTTTGATCAATAGAACTGCGCCTTACAGTGGTGGACAGGTATGGGCTGGAGATATTGTTTCAAAACATCGTGATCCTACGGATGCAAATTATATATTAAGACCTAACAGTGGGGAAATTACCACAACAAATGGATACTATAAGACACCAGATATTGCAGATATAGAGTTGAATAAAACGTTCCATGTTGCAATGGTATATGATGGTGATTCTTTGAAATTTTATCGCAATGGATGCCTGATGAGCAAAATAAAAGCAACAGGAGATTTGATTCAAAATTCATGGCAAACCGCAATAGGATATTATTCGCCTCAACTTTTTCCTAATGAAAATTTCATCGGATATACCAATGAAGTAAGAATCTGGAATGTTGCAAGAACGCAGTCTCAGATTCAGACTTTCATGAATTCATCACTACCAAATCCTACTACACAGTCGGGATTATTAGCTTATTATACTTTTGACAATTTAATAAACAAACAGGGAAATGCCAGTTTCAATGGTACTTTAAATGGAAGCGCTGCGATTAGCCAATCCAATCCAAATTGTAATCCTGTTGAAAATTCATGTGTAGTTAAACCCTGCAATATCATAATTGCCAAAAGCAATGACACCGGCCTTTGCGGAAGTGCACCGGTTCAATTATTTGCTTCAGGCGGTTCTGATTATTCATGGACGCCAGCGACAGGATTATCCGACCCAAGCATTGCAAATCCTGTTGCTACTCCATTAGCTTCTACTAAATATTTCGTAACAGTTAGCAATCCTGATGGTTGCTCCAAAACAGATTCAATTAATATTACCGTAAATAGCTTTCCGGTTGTATCTACTTCTAATGATACTACCGTTTGTGAAAATTCATCTGTCAAATTATGGGCAAGCGGCGGTTCTTCTTACTCATGGACACCTTCGACCGGTTTAGATAATCCAAATATTGAAGCGCCTACCGCTAATGCATCCGTTTCTACAAAATATTATGTAACAGTAACAAATGCTGCCGGTTGCAGTAAAAAGGATTCTGTGAATCTCAGCGTAAAAAGTTTGCCACCCATTTCTATTTCTAATGATACCAGCATCTGTCTCAACTCAACTGCCAAACTTGTCGCAAAAGGAGGAATATCTTACCACTGGTATCCTTCAACAGGCCTGGATGATGCGGATATTTCTACTCCACTTGCTACCCCTTTGAGCAGCACTAAATATTATGTAACCACAACCGCAGCGAATATGTGTTCAAAAACAGATTCGGTGAATATTGTCGTAAATAATTTACCAACTATCTCAAAATCTAAAGACACCAGTGTTTGTATCCATTCATCAACTCAACTGTCGGCTAATGGCGGAGCAACTTATCAGTGGTCTCCATCAATGGGCTTGGATGACCCAAATAGTGCCAATCCAATCGCATCACCGCTAACCAGTACAAAATACTTCGTCACCGTAACCAGCAATGCCGGCTGTTCTAAAAAAGATTCTATTAATGTACTTGTAAAAAGTCTGCCGGTTATTTCAAAATCAAATGACACCATTATTTGTAAGAATTCTGAGGCACAGCTGTTAGTAAATGGCGGTTCCTCTTACAGCTGGACTCCTGCTGCTACACTTAGTGATTCTCATATTAATAATCCGCTAGCCTCACCTGCTGCCACTACAACTTACCAGGTAAATGTTACAAATGCTTCAGGTTGTTCTGATATCGCTTCAATAAAGGTAAGTGTGAAAGTTGCACCTGCTATTACAAAATCAAATGATAGTACAATCTGTAAGAACACTTCTGTGAAGTTATTTGTTACCGGTGGAAGTTCTTATAATTGGTATCCATCCGCTTCTCTTGACAATGCAACAGGTACTGCTGTAGTCGCTTCTCCTGCTCAAACTACTCTTTATCACATAGATATTACAGATATTAATTCATGTATTTATCACGATTCAATAAAGGTATCGGTTCGTCCGCCGGCGCTTTTTGCTGTGTCGCCGGATAATTCCGTTTGTGCAAAACAATCTCAACAGTTGGTTGCTTCCGGTGGCGATAGCTACATTTGGACTCCCGCTTTATTTCTTGATAATCCGAATGTAAGTAATCCGGTTGCGACTCCCGACAGTTCAACTACCTACTCAGTAAGTATCAAAGAAAATACGTGTAATGAATCAGCGGTTTTATTTACGAAATTAATCGTACTTCCATCGCCGGATGTGCATGTAACTAAGTCGAATGATATCAATTGTACGCTTCCATCTGCCCGTCTGGCAGTTTATGGAGCAGAAGATTATACCTGGACTCCCTCAACCGGATTAAGCAGTGCGACAATCTTTAATCCGGTGGCTACTCCTTTTGTTTCTACCATTTATACCGTAACCGGCAAAGGCGTAAACGGGTGTGTAAATTCCGATACTATTTCAGTAAAAGTGGATTTAAATGAAAACCGATTTTTCGGTTTGCCCAATTCTTTTACTCCCAATGGCGACGGCCTTAATGATTGTTTCGGTGTAAGATATTGGGGACAGGTAGATAAACTTGATTTTAGTATTTATAATCGTTTTGGACAAAAGGTTTTCTTTACAGATAATGCGTCAGACTGCTGGGACGGAACTTTTAAAGGTGAACCACAGAATCCTGGTGTGTTTGTCTATATAATTAAAGCAAAAACCGTTTGTGGAAATATTGATAAAAAAGGAACGGTTACTTTATTAAAATAGCAATCGCCTGAATATAGCCTTAATATTTTTGTCCATCGTTTGCTTTAATTTTGCGCAAATTAAAGGGTGAATGGGCAATGGTTATACGAATCCGAAACAGGAAATACGATTAATTGTTTGTTTACTGAAAAAACCGAATTCAATTACAATACATAAAGTAATCAACCACTTATTTCATGCAACTTCAACCTCTCACCGCCATTTCCCCGATTGACGGACGTTATCGTAATCAACTTCAACATGTGGATGAATATTTTTCTGAATTCGCTTTGATAAAATACCGGGTAAAAGTGGAAGTTGAATATTTTCTTTTTTTATCAGAAAAAAAATTTTTTAAAGTTTCTGCTTCATTAAAAAAACAATTATTGAATATTGAAAAAGATTTTTCAATTGAAGATGCGGAAAAAATAAAAGCGACGGAAAAAATTACCAACCACGATGTAAAAGCGGTAGAATATTTTCTGAAGGAAAAATTAAAAGAGGCAAAAGCTGAAGATTTGCAGGAATGGATTCACTTTGGTTTGACATCCCAGGATATTAATAATACGGCAATTCCGATGATGTGGAAAGATGCGATTGAACATGAATATTTGCCGGCTGTTATCAATCTTCAACACAAGCTTCATGATCTTGCTGATGATTGGAAAGATATTCCCATGCTTGCCAGAACTCACGGGCAGCCTGCTTCTCCCACGATACTTGGAAAAGAAATAATGGTTTTTGTAGAAAGAATAGAAAGTCAAATTCAGCAATTTAGTTACATTCCATTCACAGGAAAATTTGGCGGTGCAACGGGAAATTTTAATGCACATTATGTCGCATTTCCAAAAATAAACTGGAGTGATTTTGCGAATCAATTTTTGGAAGAAAAGTTGGGAATCCAACGGCAGCAATACACCACACAGATTGAACATTATGATTTATTAGCTGCCCATTTTGACGCAATAAAAAGAATCAATACCATCTTAATTGATCTATGTCGCGATGTTTGGACTTACATCAGCATGGATTATTTTAAACAAAAAACAAAAGCGGGAGAAATAGGCAGTAGCGCGATGCCGCATAAAGTGAATCCTATTGATTTTGAAAATGCCGAGGGCAATTTAGGAATCGCAAATGCTTTATTGGAGTATCTTTCAGCGAAATTGCCCGTTTCGAGGTTGCAACGGGATCTGACTGATTCTACAGTTATCAGAAATATCGGAGTACCAATTGCTCATACGCTTCTCTCAATTCTTTCTCTTCAAAAAGGTATTAGCAAATTAATTTTGAATGAAGAAAAACTGCAGGCTGACCTGGACAGTAATTGGGCTGTGCTGGCGGAGGCGATTCAAACAATTTTAAGAAGGGAAAATTATCCGAAGCCTTATGAAGCGTTGAAAGAACTGACAAGAGGAAAAGAATCGATTGATAAAAATGCCATCCATACTTTTATTGATTCTTTAAAAATTTCTCCTGCTTTGAAAAAGGAATTGAAAGCAATAACGCCTTTCAATTATACAGGAATTGCTTAAAAAGATTGCAGTGAACAAACAAATACCAGTTATTCGTATTTACAAAATAATAGCTGTTTGATTGTGAAAATCCTTATTTTCCCTGCCGTTGTTCCTTCAATCTTTTGATCAATACGTTCCTGAAGTCTCTTTCGGCATTATATAAATCGTTCAACCTTTGTGGCCCAAGAATTTTTTCAAAAGAAGGCTTGTATTTTTTTCTGATGTCTAACAACTTTTCTTCATTATCCAATACATCAGAATTCCCGCGGGATCGTACCTGTTTTATTTCATTTTCGTAATTATTATAAACCGGCCAAAACTTTTCAGCTTCTGCAGAAGTGAGCTGAAGTTTTTGAGTGATAAAAGCAATCTTTAAAGCCTGGATCTTTTCACCCCGCTGTCCATTTTGCGCTGAAGCAAAGGAAACGGTTCCAAAAAGTATCAGTAATATGAGTAAATATTTTTTCATAATTATTGACTGTTTGTATTTTCTGAATTGATGCTTTTTAAATAATTGTTCAAAGCATTTTCATCGGTTAAATAATCCGTCGGGTCTGGTAATCCCAAGGTGTCAGTATTTTTTATAAGCGCATCATCATCCAAAATAGTACCTGTTTTTTCCAGGTATTTTGCAATTTCATCGGAACTCAATGAAGCAATCCCTGCATCTAGTTTTTGAGGAGTTTTATACGGTGCAGATAAGTGAATATAAGTGCTTGCTATCTTCTCTTTACTTGTAGTTGTATTGTGATTAAATATTTGTAAAGAAGAAATCGTCACAATTCCTGCGATAACCGCCGCTGCAGCATATTTCCACACTTTTCTTACGGGATTTAATGAAATTACTTTTCCTTTTTTATGATGAATTTTATCTAAAATCTCATCGCTCAAATTGTCAAAATAATTTTCAGGAACAGTGAATACACTTTCCTCTTTCAGATAATGCAATGCCGGCGAAATTTGCTTAATTTCTTCTATTGCAGTCAGAGGAGTCTCATTTTTTATTTTTGAAAGAATCCGATCGCTTAAAGA
>JBQCFI010000083.1:0-3526 GCA_051959325.1 Ginsengibacter sp.
ATGGTATAAACAATTTTTACTTCAGCCGAGTCGTTGATGATGTTGTAATAACTTGTGATTTTTATCAGATTTTCTGTTTGCTCAGCCCTCATATTTATGAATGAAGGTGTTGCTTCATACCATTGTTTCAATTTTTTCTGCGGCTTCCATCCACGCCTGTCATTATCCGTTAAGGGCCTTGTGAAATGAGGTAATAACGGTTGGAAAATTTGCTGTTCACCGTGAGTTATATAAGAGGATAAAGCACCATCGCTTTTATTAAATCTTATCGAAAAATTATTACCATTCACCATATAAGCTGAACCAATATCATTCAACTTAATAACGCCTTTGTTTTGTTTGTTTAATAAATGTTTGGGGTGGTTTAAAGGCAACTGTATATCATCCAGGTCATATCCTTTATCAGCCCAAGGTTTATTTTCAGCTAATTGAAAATGCAGTTCGATAAAATATTCAGAGTATGGGTCAAGTTTTGGAATGTCAGACAATACATCTATGAGACTGTCTTTTCCTGCAGCAAGATCAACTCGATTTATCACTTTATCAGAAATAATTTTTCCATCTTTTTTTATAACCAGGTGCGGCACCAATTCATTCGCGTTCATCACTGCATAACGGTTTACCAGGTGGATCAATCCTTTGGTGCTGTCTTTCCAATCTGCATCAATGCCCTGGAAAACTCTTTTGCATACATACATGCCCGATTTTGGTCTGCCATCCGCTGCCACCAGTCCTTTTATCGTAAAGTTATCCGAATACTTACCTCCGAAATCGCCCCCATAAGCATAATAAGTTCTTCCTAAACTGTCTGTTTTGATCAATGCCTGGTCTTTAAATTCCCAGATGCAACCTCCAATGACTCTAGGCAGCTTTCTCCATTCGTCCCAGAATTCTTTTATGTTGCCAACACTGTTACCCATCGCATGATCATACTCACAAAAAAAGATCGGACGTTTATCGCCGTTCTTTTGATTAATGAGCAACGGTGCGGTATATAAGGCCGGATACATGCGGCTGACCATGTCAACATAATACTGATCCAAAGGATTTTCCAAACGGTGTGGATGATCCACAGGTTTTGGATAACGCGGATCAGAAGGATCGATATAGCCGGAATCTCTCGGGCTGCCCATCGCGGGCTCATAATGCACCGGCCTTGTTATGTCGAAATCATGTATCCATCCAGCCATTGCTGCATGATTAGGGCCACGGCCTGCTTCATTTCCCAAACTCCAGAAAATAATAGCCGGATGATTTTTATCACGCAAAGCCATGCGGCTTATTCGTTCCAAATAAGCGCCTGTCCATGACGGATCGTTGCTTAGTTTTCCTCCCAGGCCATGGGTTTCCAGATTTGCTTCATCAATGGCCATGATGCCGAATTGATCGCACAGATCAAGAATGTAGGGGTCCGGTGGATAATGACTAAAACGAATACAATTAAAATTAAATCGTTTGATAGTTCGTATATCCTGCAGCATTTCCTGCCTGCTCAATGCTTTCCCGTGTATTGGCGAATGATCAGGGTGATTAACGCCATACAAATAGGTAAGCTTTCCATTGATCAACAGTTTGCTGTTCACTTTTGAAAACTCCACAGAACGAAAACCAAGCTTACATGTTTTAACTTCAAGTATTTTGCCAAGCGAATCTTCCAAAGTCAATGCCAGCGTGTATAAGTTAGGTTCTTCTGTACTCCATTCTTTTGGATTATTGACTATTGTTTGTAACAACCCGAATTTTACATTATCCAATCGTGGATAAATTTCATTAACAATAGAATCAACCGTTATTTTTAATGGAGTTGATAAAACAGCTTTTTTATTTTCATCATACAACTGTGCCTTCAACACATAACCATGGGGACGTTTTCCGGTGTAGTTATCGATTCGCGGACGAAGACTGAATGTCCAGTTTTTATATTCTTTATCCGGTTTTGTTTGATAGAAAAAATCAGCAATCCGCAATTTAGGTTCCGCCATCAGATATACTTCCCGGTGAATTCCGCTTAATCGCCATTGATCCTGGTCCTCCAAATAACTTCCATCACTCCAGCGGATTACCCATACAGAAATGACGTTTTCCCCATCGTGCAAATAAGGAGTTATATTAAATTCAGAAGGTAAAAAACTGTCTTCTGCATAGCCGGCAAACTTCCCATTGATCCATATTTTATATGCAGAACTTACACCACCAAAATGCAAAGTAATATTCATATTCTTCCACGATGAAGGCATAACGAATGTACGCTGGTAACACCCTACGCCGTTATAATCCTTAGGAATATAAGGCGGATTGACAGGCCTGAAAGGATATATCGAACTTTTATAAATCGGCTTATCATAACCCTGTAATTCCCAACTTGATGGAACGATAATTTTTTTCCACCCATGTACACGGCTTTTATAAAAATCTTTCGGCGCATCAGCAGGCTTTAAGGCAAATGAAAAGTCCCATTCACCATTCAAATTCATGTATCGTGATGTTTTATCGCGGTCGCATGTTAGTGCATCCTGTAAATTTTCAAAAGAATAGGCAGTAGCTCTTGATTTATCCCGGTTGATACCGCTTACAGATGGATCTTCATAAGGTTCACGATTATAGATAGTAGGTATCACGGGAATCGCAGCCGGTGTTCCATCAACTAACTGTGCATGAGACTGCAAGAAACATATGCCGCTGATAAACGCAGTTAGAAAACTTTTTCTATAGTTCATTGATGTCTGTTATTATTCGCTTAGAAATTTTAAGAGAAGGTTCAGGAATGATTTTTTCAAATTCAGCTGCTGGATGTTTATGCCAGTAGTTTGCCAATATGCTACCGCTGATATTCATCCATGGACTAAACACTGCCGGCGCCAAGCCTACTGTAGCAAGCTTACCCATACTCCCGGCAATTCCAGTTGCCATACCTCCATTTTGCAGGCCCACCTCAAACGCAATCGTGCGACAGGAATTCTTATCCATTCCGAACAAACGGCTAAGCCAATAACCAAAGAAATAGCCGGCAGAATTATGAATCACGGATGCGATCAATAATAAAAAGCCCACCTGCAACAAGTTATCTCTGCCAGCAGCTGTTGTTACCGTGGTAAAATAGATAATACCAAACATGGAAAATAAAGGCATCACTTTGTCAACAACAGGCCGCCTCTTATACAAGGCGTGGTAAAAAATGCCTGAGATCCATGCGCCCGCCAAAAAGCCCGACAGATTGATGCTTTGCAGCCATGTTTCATCCTGCACATTTTTTTGCAAATAGAATAATACAAAAAGCAACCATAACAGGCAAAAGCCGCCAATGACGGATATTTTTTTCTTGTTTACGGATGTGGCTCTTTTAAGATAATCATGAAGTAAAGCGGCGCCAATTGGCACCAGAACGATCTTTATGATCTCTGTCATCATGTCCACAAAATGTATCTTTATTAAAGTTCCTGCGAATATCTTCATGAGCAATGGGGTAAGAAAAGGCGCAGCCATTGTTGCTGCTGCTGTAACCACAACTGATAAGACAAGATTCGCC
>JBQCFI010000084.1:0-3250 GCA_051959325.1 Ginsengibacter sp.
TTCCCTCAACAACATTATCGTCTTCAATTACTGTGAAATCATGGTTTAAATAAGTGAATGCAAAATGAGTTTTCATTTTCCCGAGCGCTTCGCTGTCACTTAATACTATTTCATCTTTTTGCACATTCAGCACCCGTACGAATGAATCATATTTCTGCGCAATATTCTCAAGTAAAGCATAACGGTTCATTTCAGTTTCGGGATTGAAATCTGATGCGAATGTAATCTTGTCAATAGATTCATAGGATATTCCTTCCGGAATTACTAAAACAGGAAAAGAAGATTTGCGGATCACTATATTAGTTGTGCTACCAAAAATTGAATTGCTTTTTCCTTTGCCCTTCATGCCCATGATTATCAAGTCGGCATTTTTTTCTAATGCAATTTCCTGTATTACATTAAATGCAGAACCTTCAGCAACAAAACCTTCCATTGTTACCTCGTTCTTTTTCGAAAGAAGTTCAATTTGATCCTCTATCAATGCCCTGTTTTTTTCGATCAGCTTTTCGTGTCGCATCAACATAGCAGGAGCAGCTTCTTCATCATACAGCAATAACGGGGGTACGGCATTAATAAAAATTACGTTTGCCTTGAATACTGAAGCGAGTGAAACAGCATATTCGCTGGCGTTGTAAGAAGCAGTTGAAAAATCAATTGGTAGAATTATGTTCTTCATCTTTTATTGGTTTTAGTGATAAAAAGAAATGTAAAAATATTTTTAACTCCATGAGAAAGCACTGATACAACTCACAATGAGGGATGATTGAGATCATGATGCCTTTGTCTTCTTCGTCTTCGTGTGAAAAAGCTTTTAGCGGAAATCTTATTACGTTAGTAGCAGTGCATCCATATTCAAACGGCCTTATTACCTTATAAAAATCGTAAAACTTTATTCCATTCTTCTTAATGAAAAATAAGGTAATAAGGTTGGATGAAAAGAGAAAGTGGCGTGGGTTACTAAGGTAATAAGGTTGGTGAGGCTTCGACGCAGGGGATTAATCAATATCGTCATTCGGGCTTTGTGTGGACAAGGTTTTTCCGGAAGAAAAAAGAAAGGAGTTTTCACACGAAAGGACAGAGGGGGAAGATAGACGAAGGCGGCTGCCAGAATTTTCAAGGATTTGGAAACGAAGGGGAATGTGGTTCGTGAAGACACGAACCATGGCTGTGGGAACCTTATTACCTTAGTAACGATCCATCCATACTCAAACGACCTGATTACCTTATAAAAATCGTAAAAGCTTATTCCATCCTTCTTAATGAAAAATAAGGTAATAAGGTTGGATGAAAAGAGAAAGTGACGTGTTACTAACGTAATAAGGTTGGTGATGCTGAGCGCAAGGTACAGGAAGGGTATGCTCTTTCTCAATTAAAGGAAGCCCGGAATTGCAAGGGCGAAACATTGGTTTTTGTTTTGAATAATTTGCTGAATGATTGCGGATGTTCAAAACCAAGCTCGTATGCAATTTCGCTTACTGATAGAGCGGTGGTGGAAAGTTTTTCCTTTGCTTTTTCAATTAACTTATTGTGAATGTGCTGCTGGGTGCTCTGGCCGGTCAAAACTTTGAGTAACCCGCTTAAATAATTGGGTGAGACGTTTAAGCTTTCTGCAATCCATTGAACAGTTGGCAATCCTTTACTTACCAGGTCATCACTGTCGAAATAAGAGGAAAGAAGTTCTTCCAACCGGTCGAGGACCTGGTGGTTGGTTATTTTCCTGGTCAAAAACTGGCGGTGATAAAACCGGTCAGCGTAATTGAACAATACTTCCAGCTGGGCAATGATGATATCCTGGCTGAATTTATCAATATTGGAATGATATTCCTGCTGGATGTTTTGAATAATATTGTCTATCACGCTTTCTTCTTTTTCTGACAGAAACAGCGCCTCATGTACAGAATAATCGAAGTATTCGTATTGCTTAATGTTCTTAGCCAGGCTGGTGTTCCAGATGAAGTCGGGATGAATGAGCAACATCCAGCCCGACCTTTTTTCTCCGTTATTATTGCCATGTTCCACCCCAAAAACCTGGTTGGGGGATACGAAAAGCATGGTGCCCTCATCAAAATCATATTCCTGTTGCCCATATTTGAGTTTGACATCGCAATTTCTCTTCAAGGCGACGAAATAAAAATCATAGATGAAAATCTTAGGATCACTATCGTGAAATTTGCTGATGTCTTCCACATTGATCACACTGATCAATGGATGTTCGGGTGGAGGCAATCCCCTGAGATGATGAAACTCGCTGATCGTTTTAATTCTGTAAGGCGTTTGATTTGACATCTCTGTTTTGTTTTTTTATTCAAGAAATTTCATATCCTCCTCAGTCAAATTGATCTCTGTGGCCTTTAGATTTTCTTCAAAATGCACTAAAGATGAAGTGCCGGGAATAGGCAATATCCAGGGAGAACGATGCAACAACCAGGCTAAATTTATTTGTGCTTCAGTGGCGCCATATTTTCGGGCGATGGTTGCGATCCGGTCATCTTTTTTAGGCATTGATTGAAATAAAGAGAAGTAAGGAATTAAGGGAATTTCATTTTCCTCGCAGATCGCCAGCACTTCTTCGCCTCCGCGATTATGTCCTCCGTGTTCAAATTGTTTTGAAAGACGTTGAGCATGTCCATACATATTTTCAACCGTAGCAATATTGCCCATCGCCATAGCCGCTTTTAATTCATCCGGGTCAACATTGCTGACGCCAACATGAAGTATTTTACCTTCCTTCTGCATCTCAAACATGGCATCCATTGATTCTTTAAAAGGCACATCACCGCCGGCGATTACCCTGAAATGAACCAGTGTGATCTGTTCTTGTTTCAAAGTCCGTAAATTGTTTTCGATGCTGGTGCGTAAATTCTCAGGACGGTTGAATGCGATCCAGCTTTTATCCGGTTTTCTTGCACCGCCTACTTTAGTGCAGATCACCAGGTCATTGGGATAAGGATACAAAGCCTCAGCTATCAAACGGTTCGTCACATCTTCGCCGTAATAGTCGGCTGTATCAATAAAATTGATCCCGCTTTTGATGCATTGTTTTAAAATTTGTAATGCTTCTGCCCGGTTGGCCGGTTCTCCCCAAATACCGGGGCCGGTGAGGCGCATCGTTCCATAACCAAAACGTTTTACCGTTAATGGATGATTGCTTTTTCCGGCAATCGTAATGTGTTTCGTATCCATAGATTTATTTGCTGTTTAATTATTTAAAAATTTGTTGATAAATTTTTACGAATGTAGTTCGCCTGCT
>JBQCFI010000085.1:0-9460 GCA_051959325.1 Ginsengibacter sp.
TAAGCGCTTTTTCAATAACCGCTTTGCTGTTTTCCTCGGCAATTTGAATTATGTACGCTGTAGTAAATCCGACGCCGGAACCAAAATCTTTCAACTGCATTGCACCAATGTTGGAAGTCATAATGATCATAGTATTCTTAAAGTCTATCTTCCTTCCAAGTCCGTCTGTAAGAATTCCATCGTCCAGTACCTGCAACAAAATATTGTAAATATCCGGATGTGCTTTTTCAATTTCATCCAAAAGAATCACTGAATATGGTTTGCGCCTAACTTTCTCTGTCAGTTGTCCGCCTTCTTCATATCCCACATATCCCGGAGGTGCCCCAATCAACCTGGAGACAGTGAATTTTTCCATGTATTCACTCATATCAATTCTGATGAGTGCATCATCACTGTCAAACATGTATCTTGCCAAAGCACGCGCCAGTTCTGTTTTTCCGACACCGGTAGGACCAAGGAATATGAATGTTCCAATCGGTTTTTTCGGATCTTTCAATCCGACCCTGTTTCTCTGAATGGCTTTTACCACTTTGGAAATCGCTTCATCCTGTCCGACTACCGCAGCTTTCAGATCATCGCCCATTTTGCGCAATTTATCTGTTTCTTCCTGAACCATTCTCTTCACCGGGATTCCGGTCATCATGCTCACAACTTCTGCAATCGCTTCTTCATTAATCGGATACCTTTTATTCCTGCTCTCTTCTTCCCAATCTGACTTTGCTTTTTCCAATTCTTCCTGCAAACGTTTTTCGGTATCACGAAGTGAGGCCGCTTCTTCAAAACGCTGGCTTTTTACTACTTTATTTTTTTCGTGTTTGATGTCATCGATTTTTTTCTCCAGCTCGATTACTTCCTGCGGAACATTAATGTTTTTCAAATGCACCCTTGCTCCTACTTCATCCAATACGTCAATTGCTTTGTCAGGCAATAAACGATCGGTCATATAACGATCGCTGAGTTTCACACAGGCATCAATCGCTTCGTCATCATAGATCACATTGTGATAATCTTCGTATTTGCTTTTGATGTTGTTCAATATTTCGATGGTTTCATCAACGCTGGGTTGCTCTACCATTACCTTCTGAAAACGACGATCTAATGCGCCATCTTTTTCAATATACATCCGGTATTCATCCAATGTGGATGCACCAATGCATTGCAATTCGCCACGTGCCAAAGCTGGTTTGAAAATGTTGGAAGCATCGAGGGAGCCACTTGCTCCACCGGCACCAACGATCGTATGTATTTCATCAATAAACAAAATGACATCGCGATTTTTTTCCAGTTCGTTCATGATGGCTTTCATCCTTTCTTCAAACTGGCCGCGATATTTGGTGCCTGCCACCAGGGCAGCAAGATCAAGAGAAACGACTCTTTTATCAAACAAAACACGACTGACTTTTCTTTGAATGATTCTTAATGCCAAACCTTCGACGATCGCAGTTTTACCAACTCCTGGTTCACCAATTAAAATTGGGTTATTCTTTTTCCGCCTACTAAGTATTTGTGAAACTCTTTCAATTTCTGTTTCACGCCCTACGATCGGATCAAGTGTTCCCATTTCTGCAAGACGGGTAATGTCTCTTCCGAAATTGTCTAACACCGGCGTCTTCGTTTTTGTTTGTGCCGCTGTACTTTTTGTAGGTCTTTGTTGTTGCGAATATGATTTTCTTTCCTCTTCAAATTCTTCACTTTCTTCATCCTGAAAATCAGCTTTTGGGTCGGTTTTTACATATCCCAATTCGCTTTTGAACATATCATAATCCACGTCAAACTGGTTTAATATCTGCGTAGCGATATTTTCTTTATTTTTCAAAATCGAAAGCATCAGGTGTTCACTTTCCACCAACGGGCTTTTGTTAGTTTTAGCTTCCAGAACGGTGATCCTGATTACTTTTTCTGCCTGTTTGGTAAGCGGAAGTGAGTTGATATTCGCTATATTTTTACCTGTTTTATCTTTTACGGCGAGTTCGATTTCTTTTCGTAATTCATACAAATCCACATTCAGCGATTTCAGGATTTTCATGGCGGTATTTTCGCCATCCCTTATCAGCCCCAGAACGAGGTGCTCCGTGCCGATAAAGTCATTTCCCAACCGCAAAGCTTCTTCGCGGCTGTAAGAAATAATTTCTTTTACTTGTGTAGAAAAATTGTTGTCCATTTATAAACAATTTAATTTGAGCTCTTTTGATTTAATGCTTGTACAATAATAATAAATAAATTCAATTAATAAACGTTTAAAAGAATGCACAGGTTGTTAAAAAGTAGCTAAGGAATAGTGAAAGATACAAAAAACGGATTTGTAAAAACTATTAAGAATTCTGTTCTTATTTATACTTTGCAAACCACTTATTTTAAAAAACTTTTAAAGAGCAAACTTTTCCTTTTTAATATCTTTGAAAAAATCTTGCGTTACTCTTCTAAACTGAATACATGAAAGTCAAAATTGATACCAAAGAAAAAATGCACGTCATAACGATAGAAGAAGAGAATTTGCATGCTAATATGACAGAAGAAATTAAAAACGCGTTACTGAATGTCCTGTCTGGCCCAATTAAAAACCTGGTTGTGAATTTAAAGAATGTAAAAGAAGTTGATCTTTCTGTCGGAGAAGCCTTTGTTTTGGCGCAGCAGTCTTTTATTGAAGCCAAGCATTCCTTGGTATTTTGTGATATACAACCGCGCGTTTTCGATTTTTTGGATAAGAATGATCTCATTGATGTAATGAACGTAACCCCAACAGAAAGTGAAGCATCGGATATCGTGCAGATGGAGGAAATAGAGCGTGAGTTTATGTAGTTAAAATTCGACATTGAAAATTCCCGGTTCAAAATGGGTAAAAAGAACCCCAACAGAAAAAATAAATTTACTTGATTGCCGTAACCATTTTAGGAAACAATTCTGCCGTACCTTCTCACAACCGGCATCCAAGCGCTCAGGTTTTACAATCCGGCGAACATCATTTTCTCATTGATTGTGGCGAAGGAACTCAAATGCAGATGAACTTATATAAGATCAAAAAAAGCCGCATCAACCAAATTTTTATTTCGCACTTGCACGGTGATCATTATTTTGGTTTGATCGGATTACTTAACAGCCTCGCATTAAACAATCGTTTAAATGACCTGCATATTTATGCTCCTGAAAAATTGAAATCGATTATTCAAATACAAATGGATATTGCAGGATCCGGCTTGCCTTTTCAGCTTTATTTTCATGCGCTGGAAAAAGAAGAAGTTCTTTTTGAAGATAAAACATTTTCAGTTGAGTGCTTTCGCGTCAATCACCGCATAGAATGCTGGGGATTTCTTTTTCGTGAAAAGAAAAACCCAAGAAAGATAATAGTGGATGAAGTAAAAAAACATAAAGTTCCTAAATCCTTTTTTGAAAATCTTCATCGTGGTGAGGATTTTTTGAATGAAGAAAACCAGCTAATCAAAAATGAACTTCTTACTATTCCTTCCGAACCGCCAAAATCTTATGCGTACTGTGCTGACACTGCTTTTTATGAGCCAATCATAGAAAAAATAAAAGGCGTAGATCTGGTTTATCACGAAAGCACTTATCTCGCTGACCTTGAGAAAAAAGCATCAGACAGGTTCCATTCTACATCGAAACAAGCTGCAACGATTGCAAAAAAAGCAGGTGTAAAAAAACTAATATTGGGTCATTTCTCTTCCATGTACGATACGCTGGAAAAATTTATAGAAGAAGCGTGTGAAATTTTCCCAAATACTGAAATCGCGGAAGAAGGAACCTGTTATATGGCTTAATTTATTCCTCTACCGTCCATGCATAAAAATCCGGAAAATATTTTCTCCAGGCAGTTTCATTGTGACGTGCGTCTTCATCGATTTTTTCTCTTATCCGAGAAGAGGAACGTTCTTTGATTTCTCTTTCAATCCGTTTCATGTCGGGAACCATCGAATCGCCTTCTTTTCCACCAGCGTAAAAAAACAATTTTGAATTTACTTTTTTCGCATCAGCAATTACCGTACTGTCAATTCCCGACGCTGTCCAGAAGGCGGGAGAGAAAATTCCGGCGCCACCATAAATCTGAGGATATTTTAAAACAGCATACAATGAGATCAAACCGCCCATCGAACTTCCGGCAATAAAAGTGTTTGATTTATTTTTTAAGGTGCGGTAATGCTTGTCAATAAAAAGTTTCAGATCTTTCACTAAAAAATCTACATATTGATCGCCTTCACCTTTTCCAAAATTTTGAAATTCCCACGGATTGTATTCATTCATCCTTTTGTTAAGGCCGTTGTCAATTCCAACAACAATCACTTCTTTTTTCCCTTTCTTAAAAATAGAATCAAGATATTCATCAACGCCCCATTCACCGGAATAAGAAGTGGCATTGTCAAAAAGATTTTGCCCATCGTGCATGTACAAAACGCCATACCGCTTTTTAGAAGTTGCATAACCCGGCGGAAGATATATCCAAATCCTTCTCGTTCTTTTTAATTCAGGAATATAAAAAGCAGTGTCCATGATCTTTACATTCTTCGATGCGGAATGATTTTTTTCAGCAGCAATTTGATTCGATTTAAAATCATCTGCCCATCCTAAAATATTTACAGAAATGGTAGTGTCAGAATGTAATTGTAAAGTTCGGTTTGCCGTACCTTTCCCCGCAGAATCACTTTCGCCTTTTTGCCAATTGCCCCTGGTGAATTTATATTCATAATTTCCCGCTGGCAATGAAAAAGTTATCGTTGAAATTCCGTTCGTTTCTGTTCTTAATTCGTAGCTGCTGTCTCCCGGACTCCACATATTAAAATTGCCAGCAACAAAGATATGATCCATAGAATGCAGTAGCGACGATTGTTTCAACAGAAACGTTACTTTGTATTGAGCAAAAGAAAATGTAGAAATAAAAAGCAGCAAAGCAACAAATAAAACCTTTTTTTGTTTTTGCATAAACGAGGTTCTTTAAGAAACGGAAGCGAGAAAATCTTTTACTTTCTGATGATTAGGAGCGCTTAAAGGAACCAATGGAAGTCTCAGTTCATTTTCTATTAATTTCAATTCATATAAAAATGCTTTCACACCTGCAGGATTATTTTCAACAAATAAAAGATCGTAAGAAGGCAATAATTTTAAATGAAGTTTTGCAGCTTTTTCAAATTCATTTTTCAAAGACAAACGAATCAACTCAGAAAAATCTTTAGGAAAGCAATTGGCTACAACACTGATGACGCCTTTACTTCCGCAGGCAACCAAAGGAAGTGAAATGTGATCATCACCACTAACAAATAAAAAATCTTCAGGCATCTTTTTCAAAATATGCATGCATTGGATCATGTTGCCACTCGCTTCTTTGATTCCTTTAATGTTTTCACATTCTTTTGCAAGACGCAAAGTGGTTTCAGCCGTGATATTGCTTCCGGTTCTTCCGGGAACATTGTATAAAATTATTGGCAACGGCGATGCATCAGCGATTGCTTTATAATGTTGAAAAATTCCCTCCTGTGACGGTTTATTATAATTAGGACTGGAGCTTAAAATCGCTGTAATTTTTTCTAAAGAAAAATTGGAGAAATGATCGATCACTTCTTTGGTATTGTTGCCACAAATTCCAAGAACCAATGGTACGCGCTGATTAATCTTTTTTGCAGTGAAGTCAACAATATCTCTTTGTTCCTTTTTGGTAAGCGTTGGCGTTTCGCCAGTCGTACCAAGGGTTACGATGTATTCAACTCCCCCATCAATTACGAAGTCAATCATTTTTTCAAGCGCATCAAAATCAACGTCGTGATTTTTTTTGAAAGGAGTAATGATGGCAACTCCCGTTCCTGTTAGTTTATTTATTAAAGAATTCATTTTTAAAAGTTCAAAGATTCAAAGTTCAAAGTCAAGGGTCAAAGTTGAAAGTTCAAGGTTCAATTAATCATTCATCCCAAAAGCCCATTTTATTAAATTTTTCGATCCGCTGATTAATTCTTTCCTGAGAATCTATTTTCTCTAACTCCTTCAACACGGGTTTGATATATGATTTTAAATTGTTAGCCGCTTCATCATAATTCCAATGTGCGCCGCCGAGCGGTTCACGAATAATACCATCGACCAAACCAAATTTAAGCATGTCTTCAGAAGTTAATTTTAACTGCTCTGCTGCAATTTCTTTTTGCGCCCAGCTGCGCCATAAAATCGAACTGCAATTTTCAGGAGAGATTACTGTGTACCAGGAATTTTCCAACATCAAAACTCTATCACCGACGCCGATTCCCAAAGCCCCGCCACTGGCTCCTTCGCCAATGATGACGCAAATAACCGGAACTTTCAAACGGATCATTTCATAAATGTTCCTGGCAATTGCTTCACCCTGTCCACGCTCTTCTGCTTCCAGTCCGGGATAAGCGCCAGGTGTATCAATTAATGTGATAATTGGTTTATTAAATTTTTCTGCAAGTTTCATCAGGCGCAAGGCCTTTCGATAACCTTCGGGATTGGCCATTCCAAAATTGCGCATCTGGCGCATCTTTGTGTTCGTTCCTTTTTGTTGTCCAATCACCATGATCGTTTCTCCATCCAATTGTGCAAAGCCACCAATCATTGCTTTATCATCCCTCACATTTCTATCGCCATGTAATTCTAAAAAATTCGTAAACATTTTTAAAATATATTCCAACGTATACGGCCTGTCCGGATGACGACTCAGTTGGACTTTTTGCCAGGGAGTAAGATGTTCTGTTATTTCTTTTCTTTTTTCAAGAATATTTTGCTCCAATTCATTAATGATCGACTGATAATCACTGTTTGGATTTTTTGAAGCGAGTTTTTTATTCTCTTCAATTTGATCGTAGAGTTCTCTTATAGGTTGTTCAAAATCCAGAAATTGTCTTATGTGAGATGACATGTATAATCAATTTTTTTAAAAAATATCAATGGCTCAAATATTAATAATTTTTTTGGGCGGTAAAGTTAAGACGTGAAAATCAAATAAAGGAGAAAAGCTTGATTTAAAAGCAAAACAGTACCATAATCTGCTAAATAAGAATGAAAGAAAGCATCACAATAAGTTTTAAAATAAAAAAGATTTGGAAAGGAAGAAAAACCACTCCCCCTCCAAATCTTTTGAAAAATTTCAATAAAAACTATTTCAGTTTAGCTACTTGGTCATTATAAAATTTCACCGTTTCTATTACATCCGGCAAACTATGATACCAGTTCGATTCATGCTCTATAGAAAACATTCCTTTGAAGTGCTGACGTTTAAGCTCCTGGAAAATCGGAGGAAAATCGATTACTCCCTTTCCAACAATTGTATCAGAAGCTTGTGTGTCACCAAACTTAGTAATGTCTTTCAAATGCACGCCAAATACATGTCCGGCAAGCTTTTTTAGGGCATCAACCGGATTAACGCCATTGCGCGCCCAGTGGCCCAGATCTGCGCAAGAACCAATGTTTGGATGGCCAACAGTTGCTGCCAAGACAGAATCAGGGCTCCAGTAAACATTCGGTTTAGGATGATCGTGTATAGCTACTTTAATGCCATACGCTCCGGCCATACTATCCACCATATCCCACTGATTTTTGAGTGGCTCTGCAGTGATGTAACTAAGGCCAAATTCTTTTGCCAGATCAAAAGCCTGTTTCCATTCTTCTCTTGATTTTGGCACGATCACTCCCATTGCTACTATACTTATTCCTTTCGATTTCATCAATTGTTTCAACTTAGCTTTGCTATTATCAGACATTCTAACTCCAAAGCTGTCTTTCATTCCCGCGCCCAAAGGTTGTCCCCAAAAAGCTTCAATATATTTTACACCGGCACTATCCACTTTATCCAATGCTTCAGCAAAGGTGAATACTCTGAATGTCCACATTTGCACACCAATTTTCCAATCGGCGGTTACATTAGAAGTGTCTGCGGTCGTTGAAGTTGAAGTAGAATCAGTTGCGGAATTACTTTTTGTAGAAGTGGAATTACATTTTGTAAGCGCAACGATACAAATAAAACTTAAAAGGGTAAAAGCAATTTTTTTCATTTTATAGTTTTTTTAATTTTATTGAAGATGAGTTATTTACTTATTTATACAAAAAAAAATTTTAACAAACTGATGCAAAAAAAATAAAAAGACTGCCTTCATTTTATGAAATTGTCACGCTTTTAGTTTTTTTTTGATTCCTATAAATATCTCTGACAGTAATACGACAAATAAGACGATTTTTTGTTTTCGTTTACAGATAACCGTTATTTCAAAAAAATCTTTTTGATGTCATTCTCTCTTCATGACAAAAAAAAATTTATTTTTTTTTGAAAAATAATTTTTTTAAAAGTGATTACCCTACCTTCGCGGTAGACTATTCAAAAAATTAATACAAGATGTCATCGTATTTTTTATTCTACACATGCAATACCTGTTACTCGATGCGTTGTTGTTACCCTCAATTTTAAATTACAATCACTTTTAAAATGTTTAATCCTTTAAAAAATAACGTTTGGCAAAGCGCTGAACTGCAAAAACAATATAGGCTGAAGAAGAGATTATAACCTTCAGTAACTTCTTAAATTTTTTTAAATCTTTACCCTACTAATTGAGTAGACTACATATGAACATAACAATTAAACCAGGAAAAGTAATTCTAGCAGGCGCCGGCCCTGGCGATCCGGAATTGCTTACGATGAAAGTCGCGCGTTATCTGCAAAATGCAGATGTTGTGCTGGTTGACCGGTTAGTAAGCAAAGAAATATTGATAAATTATGTTTCGCCGAAAGCGGAAATTATTTATGTAGGCAAACAATGCCGTCGTGGAATTTCAACGCCACAAAAAACCATCAATGAACTGATGGTCGAACACGCTCTTTTGGGAAAATTGGTTGTGCGTTTAAAAGGCGGGGATGTATCAATTTTCTCCAACATTTTGGATGAATTGGAAACACTTGTTGCTCATGATATTCCTTATGAAATCATTCCGGGAGTGACCGCTGCTTTGGGAGCAGCAGCCTTTGCCGCAATTCCGCTGACAGCCCGGGGTTACGCCACTTCTGTTCGTTTTCTTACCTGCTATAAATCCGATGTCGTAACAGAAGAATATTGGAAAGAGTTGGCAAATAGCGAAGATACTTTGGTGTTTTATATGTCTTCAGAAACACTATTAAATGTAGTGGAAAAATTAACTACGCATCACATTCATGAAGATAAATTACTCGCTATTATTGAGCAGGCAACCACGCCTTTTCAAAATGTGCAGGTTTACAATTTGTATGATTTTAAAAGAAACACTTCAGCAACGAATTTTGTTTCCCCGACGCTGATCATTATTGGCCGCGTTGTTTCTCTTCATGAAAATTTTAAATGGCTTGAAAACAGCGTCAGTAAAGAATTTTATTTCAAACCATTGAATCAATTAATCCCGAACCTTCAACCCGAAAAAATTTCAAATGTTAGTTGAGCAAAAATTAAACACCTTACTGGAACTCATCAACACTTCCAGCAATGACGAA
>JBQCFI010000086.1:0-17002 GCA_051959325.1 Ginsengibacter sp.
TGAGCCTTTTCTTTAGACGAAACCTGTAAGTCTGGCTGCTTTGGAGAGAACTGCCCGAAAACAGTCACATAGCTGGCTACAAAAAAAATACTTAAAGTGACAAATTTAATTTTCATTTCTATTTTGTCTAGAATAATTGAATTACCAAAGCTGTCTAAACTAGATACTATGTCCAACAGGGCTACCTCCACCTTTAAGACGTCGGTGAGGAATTCAATGCTCCTTCAGCCCGAAACGTCCGATTGAAAAACTATAGCCGAAGGTAAATACAAAAAGCCGATATTTGTTCTTCTGCTGGAACCTTTGCTGATATTGGACTACAGCCTATTGTTATTCCTTCAGCCACCGTATTGCCAACCATCTTTTTGTTGGCTGCTGTGATTATTCTTTTATGAGTTTTAACTCAAACTTACTTATGTCAAGATTTTCAAAATCGAAATCAGACTCTTGCAACCTTAAAGCACTTTCTAAAACAAAATCAATAAGGAACTGACAATTTTCTTTAGTCCAATTTTTCTCTCCAAATATTTCTAAATGATATCTTCCGTCAGAAAACCGATGACTAATTGGTGTCAGAATTTTGAACTTGATATATTTTCTGTAATCTAACCCTAATGAAACTACTTCAAAAGCATTTTCAAGACGCTCGAAATTCTTATTTACTTTTTCAAATAAATCCTCTAAAATTTTGTCATTTTTAGTTTCATTTTCAAATGAATATCTTTTGCTCGAGTATTTTACTCTTTCCACAAGGTCAAAATGTATCTTGTTAACCCAATCTTTTTTTGTTTCCTTATATACGTATAACAATTCGTAGAAGGCTTTGGTAACTTCTTCAATACAAACTTCAATTTTTCCGTTATCTAATCCCAATTGTGCTAAACCTAAATATTCCCTAGGCTTAGAAAATTTGATTAGGTCGAAAAGGGAAATGGCTGAAAAGTTTAATCCAAATATTAATGGCGTATTTTGTAGAAAGAAATCGGTTGCGTTAACCCTTGACGTTTCAATTTCTATTTTTCCGGGAATCAGTCCTTTGTGTTTAAGATTGACACGCCTATTGTTCAAATTCCTCATTGTCTCCTTTAAAGTTAACTCTGGTATTTTATCCCAATAATCCATAAAGTGTTGGCAATCTTGCTTCCCTTTTGTCTCGGCTGCCAATTTTAAAAACATTTCAATGCTGTCATGAAATGAAAGGATTGAAAAAAAAGAAGTGAGTTCTGAGTTTTGAGATTGGTCTAAACCAATTTTATACAAGAGCTTTATAATTGTCAACCGTTTTATGAGTAGTTCTTTGTCCATTGCAGCCTGTTAAATTTATAGCAGCCAATGCTCAGATAGTGTTGATGGTCTGATATTAGCATTCCCGTCAACCTGGAACTGTTGCCGGTTTTTATTTTGTTGCCGAAGATAACCACAAATGTTTGGTAGCGGTATGTCCGAAACTAAAGCTGAATAAAACTTGCTGCTGATGAGACTTCCGTCAAGCCAAACCTAAACGAAATTTATTTTTAAAGGAAATAAGAATCCTCTTTATTTCTCTGTTTACTGCAAATCAAAATCAGTATAAGAGCAGCATACAATCACGCACAAACGTAATTGCTCTTCTCAAAAATTGGAAATAGAATTCCCCTTATTTATCCGTTTACTGCAAATTAAAGAAGTATAACAGTAACGCATAAGCGAAATTAATCATATCCTTCATGCATAACAGCCATGATTAAACGAAATTAAAATATTTTCACCTTTCTCACTTATCACTTTCTTCCTTTTTAATTAAATTTCTTACTACCTCATAAATCTGAGCAATACTTTCAGCTGAATTCTGATTAATCATATGATTGTAGTTTATGATTGTATTATTAGATGAATGAATGTTTGTGCTAAACTTTAAATCCTCGTTGAAATTTTTGATCAAATCTGATGGAACCTTAAGAAAATTGGCTATTCGATTTAGAAATTCGTCAGCAATAGTTTCTTTTGAAAGCAGTTCTAATACTTTCGGCTTTTCCATATTTATTCCCATGCTCAATTCGTCAATACTAATGTTACAAAGATCCATTACATGTTTTATTTGCCTTCCTTGATGCCTTTGTTTTATAACTGTTGGTGATGCCATTTTCATTTATTTAATTTTGTTTAAAACTTTTTGCAGTAATTCGTTTTTTTCCTTTTCACTTTTTAATAATCGCTCATAAAGTTCTTCGATTTTTTCAATTGAATGATTATTATGTGTTACCTCACACCGTTGGTTGATTACCTCGTTATGCGTGATAAAATTATTAAAAGCTGCATCATCATCAAAATTAACTATCGTATCTATTGTAACTCCGAGAATATTAGCAACTTTCTCTAAAGTCTCATTACTAACTATTTCGCTTTGTTCAATTTTTGAAATTGCCTGCTGCGAAACTTTAAGTTCCGCGGCAAACTCTTTTTGGCTTAACCCTTTAAATTGTCTTAGTTTTCTAATTTTATTACCAATGTTATCTTGGACGGCTGGCTTTGTTCTCATTTAAATTGTATTTAACAACAAAAATAATAAAAATACAACCAAAAGCAATAAAAATACAACTAAAAATAATTTGTTTGTGTGAATTTATATTTCACTTTTGTTTGTGTAAGATATTAGTGTTTATATTGCAAAACGGTATAAATTATTGATAGCATTCTTACTTTGAGTCTTGCTTTTAAAGCCTAGGAACTTTAATCGCGCACAGGATAAGAAGTAGGAGGCCCACGTTTTTGCGTGGGCTCTTCCTTCTGTGCGCGGGTACTCCTAGGCACCCAAAAGCGGTTGGTTTGAGCTCACGCTTCTTTTAAGAGTACAGACCGCTACCAAAGACTCATCCAAATGGATGTTTATTTCTTTATATAAAAAACATTTTTTCTCAGTAACCTGCCGCAAACAAGCATCCTTGTTTAGTGCCAGAAGTTTATTGGCTAAACATATCTCTATATCTCAACTTTTCTCTTGTAAGCCGAAGAATCCCGTTTAGTTTACCAGCCGGGCTGTCTGCGGGTTTTTGTCCTCATGTGTTACCCGCAGCGCCTGGCGGTGGCGGCAATTTTATTTACTCAATTTTTAATGCTTATGCACCATGATACATGCAACGCTAAAAAGCGTAACAGCCATTCTATGCTCATTACTTAAAAAAAACGGCAACAGCAGGCGTTTAAAAAAAACGATGTACGCCGCTATTTTTTTTCTTTCCATAAATACGCTGCACGCGCAGCAGCCCGCTTTAAAACCATTATCCATAGGTGATACAGTACCCGATATCACCATTAACAACATTCTCAATTACAAAACAACTTCCTTTAAAACAAATGATATTAAAAAACCTTTGCTTCTTGATTTTTTTGCAACCTGGTGCAGCGGCTGTATTGGAGCGCTGCCATATTTCAATCGACTGCAGGAAGAGTTGAAAGATTCGCTCCAGGTACTGGTTGTGTGCAGCGAGCCCGAAAGTAAAATTAAGCGGCTGCTACAAACCAACCCTTTGCTCAAAAACATTAGGCTTCCCTTTATTACTTCTGATACGATACTGTATAATCTTTTCCCGCATCATGCCATACCGCACGAAGTATGGATCAGCCGGGAAGGCATTGTAAAGGCGATCACGATCCCTGAATATGTCAATAACGAAAACCTGCAAAAGCTGGTCGCAGGAAGGCCACTTCACCTTCCGGTAAAAATCGATGAACAGCGATACGATCCTTCCCTTTCTCTTGCAGACAATGCATTGGCAATGCAAACCGGCATCCTTTTTCGCTCCACTGTTACCGGCTTCGTAAACAATGCGGCCCGCAGTATCAGCGGAACTTCACTGGCTGATGACAGCAGGTACAAACGGCATTATTTTATAAATATGAGCCCGCTCACCTTGTGCATGGCAACTTTAGGCTATCGCTTTCCCCTCAACCGGTTCATCCTGGACATACGTGATTCATCAAAGCTTGTTAACGTTGATAAGCGGCATGATTGGTTTATTACCCATGTGCTCAGCTATGAACTAACAGTACCGGTACAGGTGACCTTAAACGATGTAGAACAACACATTTTGAATGACATAGGGCAGGCAACAGGCACACAGATACGGATTGAAAAAAGACAAATGCCCTGTTACACCCTTGTACGAGATGCCCGCCACCAGGTAAAAGATCCGCAAAGCAGGGGAGGGAAGCCCGAAGCTGCTTTCACTACCGAAAACGGCAGGCCGGTTTATATCCATAATGGTCCTGTTAGCGGCTTTATAAAAGCAATGAATGCAGGAACCTTTGATCAGCCGCAGCCAATTGTTATCGATGAAAGTGGGTATTCCTTCCCGGTTGACATTGACCTCTGTGCTATCAATATTAAGGATATCGCTGCTGTACAAAAGTCGCTGGCCCCCTATGGATTTGATCTTATTAAAGTATCAAGGCTTCTCCCGATGGTCGTGATCACAGACATTCATCACCAAAACAAATAAACATGAAACAACTATTAACTATAATCATGCTACTTACAGCAGCGTCGCCTGTAATAGCACAGCAAAGAATAGTAACCGGGAAGATCACGGATGCTGGATCAGGTAATGAACTGGCAGGCGTTACTGTAAGGTCAGCCCTTGGCGTGGATAAAAGCATCAGCGATTCCTCCGGTTTTTTTCATATCAGGACTACAGCCAATGATACACTCATTTTTTCGTGTGTTGGATATCATGTGTTCAAAGTCGCCATAACCGCTTCTAACAGGGCTTCTCTTTCGGTAGCGATGCAGGAAGACAGGAACACACGTCTCAGCAATGTAGTCGTTTATACAGGCTACCAGGCTGTCCCTAAAGAAAGAAGCACCGGCTCTTTCGTACAGGTAGACAACCAATTGTTCAACCGCTCCACCGGTTCCAATGTTTTAAACCGGCTCAACGGCGTTACGAACAGCGTGTTGTTCGACAACAACCCAAGTCATCCGCCGCTCACAATCCGGGGGTTAGGAACGCTGACCATTTACAATGATGTAGCATCTCCTTTAATTGTTTTGGACAACTTTCCTTATGAAGGGGATATCAATGACATCAATCCGAATGACGTTGAAAGCATTACGGTGCTTAGAGATGCGGCAGCAGCTTCTATCTGGGGAGCCAAGGCAGGCAACGGAGTAATTGTGATCAATACTAAAAAAGCCGGGTATAACCAGCCAACGCATCTTTCAGTAAACAGCAATATTACGATATCAAAAAAGCCTGACCTGTTTGCGATATCACAAATGACTACTTCAGATTTTATTAATGTGGAGCAGTATCTTTTTAATAAAGGCTTTTATAATGCTGATATTGCTGATACACGGTATTGGCCGGTGCTTTCACCGGTTGTACAGATACTGGATCAGCAAAGGAATGGGCAGATATCCTCAGCAGATGCAACGGCACAAATAGATGCTTTACGTACCACGGATGTGCGCAATGATTACCTGCGGTATTTATACCGCGAGGCACTACAACAACAGTATTCGCTGGCCCTTTCAGGCGGACGGGAAAATACAAGCTATCGCACTTCGCTGGGGTTTGATGATAATCTTAGCACGCTTATAGGTAACAAGGATAACAGGATCACCTTTAATTCTGAAATATCTGCGCATCCTGTAAAAAATCTGTCCATAAGAGCAGGCGCTAATGCGACCTGGGCAAAAGCTGATAAGAATAGCCCATTGCCCTTGACCATTGTCCAGAGTAAAGACGTGTATCCGTATGCCCGGCTCGCTGCTAACAGCGGCAATGCGCTCGCAATTGAAAGAGATTACCGCGGTGTCTTTAAGGATACTGCCGGCAACGGAAATTTGCTCAATTGGGATTATAAGCCTCTGGACGAATTGCACAATGCAAACAACGTTTCCAACAGGAAGGATCTCCTGCTTAATTTTGATGCAAGGTATTTACTTAATCCTTGGTTAAGCGCTTCTGTTAAATACCAGTACCAGGATGAAAAAAATACCAGCAGCAATTATTACAGCCCTGAAACATACTATACCCGTAACCTCATTAATCTCTTTTCATCTGTAAATGGCCCCAATGTTACAAGAGCAATACCCCTCGGCGGTATCCTGGATCTCGGAAATTATGAAACCATTTCCCATGCCGCACGCGCGCAGTTGGATTACAACAGGACTTTTCATGCAAAACATGCGGTTGCTGCAATAGCAGGTGCAGAAGTCAGGCAGTCGAAAACAACCGGCTCAGCTTATCGTACGTATGGATACGACGATAACAACCTTACTTCGGTCAATGTTAACTACATTGATCGCTATCCTATTTTGGACGGATTGAATTATAACCCCGTTATTCCCGATCCTACAGATTTTACCGGCTTATTAAACCGCATCGTCTCTATGTATGCAAATGCATCTTATACGTATAACAACAGGTACACCCTTTCCGGCAGTGCCAGGAAAGATGCCTCGAACATATTAGGAGTAGCTACCAACAACAAATGGAAGCCATTATGGTCAGCAGGGATGGCGTGGAAAGTTTCTAACGAAAAATTCTATCATAGTACATGGCTGCCTTTATTAAAACTCAGGCTCACCTATGGATACAGTGGTAATGTAAACAATGCAATATCTGCTTTGACGACCCTGGAGTATGTAACAACAAACAGGTCACGTATCAGTTCACTTCCTTACGCTCAGGTGACAAGCCCTCCGAATGCAGACCTGCGATGGGAAAAGATAGGCACTACAAATGTAGGTATTGACTTCGCCTCAAAAAACGGCATTATAAATGGCACCGTTGAATACTACATAAAAAGATCTACGGATGTCATTAGCCCGGTACCCGTAGATATTACACTTTATGGAGCTCCTTCGCTCATAAAGAACAGTGCCAACCTCCTGGGACGAGGCATTGACCTAAGCTTAAACGCTGCTATTATAAATCGCAGGTTCAGATGGGAGAGCGCTTTTATCTGCTCGTATGATAAGGTAAAGGTGACCAAATACCTTTTACCTTCAAATCCAAATACCAATGTAGGTGAAGGTGGAAACATTGTAGCGGTTGAAGGCCAAAACCCTTACAATGTAATCAGCTATAAGTGGGAAGGCCTGAACCCGGAAAATGGTAATCCGGTCGGTTTTTTTAATAAAGCTAAAAGCGAGGATTACAACGCGATCATTACCGGCGCTACCTGGGACGACCTGGTAATAAGTGGTCCGGCTGTACCGGTATGTTTTGGAGGATGGCGCAACACATTTTCTTACCATCATTTTTCATTGTCATTTAATGTCACTTACAAACTTGGTTATTACTTTAGAAAAAACACTATTGTCTATACAGATCTTTTTAGCAGTTGGGTAGGCAACGGAGATTTTGAAAAGAGGTGGCAAAAGCCCGGCGATGAAAAAAATACCAGTGTACCCTCAATGATCTATCCTGATGATTATTACCGCGACTATTTTTACAGGAAATCAGAAGCTACCGTAGAAAAAGGAGATCATGTCAGGTTGCAGGATATAAGCCTCACCTATGATGTACCGCATCGTAAACGTCAGGCACCGTTATTACATTTCTATTTCTATGCAAGTAACCTTGGCATTCTTTGGAAAGCTAATAAAGATGGGCTTGACCCGGATGCCAATAATAGTTATCCTGTTCCGCTTAGCGTAAGCGCAGGATGTAAAATTGACTTATAAGCATGAACGGGAACGAAATAAAGTACATTTCTATTCCGCCATTTCCCAATTAAAAAAAAACACATAAATGAAAAGGAATAATTTAAAAAACAATAAACGCCAGGTGCATCTCTTGCACATATTGATCGCTTTTTGTTCGCTGATCATTAGCATCACCGGATGTAAAAAATACCTGGATGCTTCGCCAAATAAGCAGCTTACAACTCCCAAGACCATACAAGATTTGCGGACCGTATTGGACTTTAACAGCTTGTTAAATGTCAACTATTCTCCTTACGGTGCAATTGCGAGCGATGATTATTATATAAGTGATGGAGTATATGACGCCCTTACAGATGTGGTGGCAAAAAACAATTACACCTGGGGACTGATAGCTGAAACTGCGGATAAGTATCTTGACTGGCAATATAATTACCAGCGGTTATTTAGTGTGAATGTAGTATTGGATTACTTTGATAAGGTAGCAACAGCGAATGCATCAGAAGCTGATATCAATAGCATCGAAGGAGAAGCCTTGTTTTACAGGGCATTTACCATGTTTACCATGTCACAGGTCTATGCGATGCCATACAATCCTTCGACAGCAGCATCTACACCCGGAATTCCCTACAAGCTGACGGCAGATATTAATGAGCCGATAACACGCCCTTCGCTACAACAAAATTATCAGCAGATGGTGAAGGATCTTCAGCAAGCGATACCTTTATTGCAGCCATTTGGTCAGTCACTGTTGAGGCCCGACAGGCCTGCAGCCTGCCTCGCTCTGGCAAATGTTTATCTGGTCATGCAGCAGTTTGATAAAGCAGGAAGCCTGGCTGATTCTTGTTTGAAATACCAAAACCAGCTTATTGATTACAAAACCCTCTCTTTATCCGCATCCCCCCAGTTTCAATTATTTAATAAAGAAGTAATCTGGCAGGCAGATTTGGCTACTAATACGATACTAGCAACTTCAAGATCAAAAATAGACACTGTATTCTACAACAGCTTTCAGAATAATGACCTTAGAAAACTTGCATTCTTTAAGCAAAATGGTTCAATCGCTACTTTTAAAGGTTATTATAACGGCCAATGGAAGGGTACATCAGTTTATTTTAGCGGTCTTGCAGTAGATGAGGCATATCTTGTCAAAGCCGAATGTGAAGCAAGGGCAGGTAAGCCTGATGCTGCAATGGTCACTTTAAACGCTTTACTCGTAAATCGCTTCGATAGTAGTTTTGTGCCCATTTCAGTTTCGAACACTGAGCAGGCATTAGATACCATTCTGGATCATCGAAGAAAGGAATTATGTTTCAGAGGCGCTATCAGATGGATGGATATCAGGCGGTTAAATCAATTTGCAAACAGTAAAATTACTCTTACCAGAAAAATTGACGGGCAGGAATATACACTTGCTCCCGGTGATCCGCATTTTGCCTTTCTTATCCCTCAGAATTCGATAGATAACAGTCATATTAAGCAAAACGCCAGATAGATCAAACAAAACAAGAGGAATTTCTTCCTCTTGTTTTTCCCGTCTGCCATTCGAACATACTTATTCCTGATCTTTAAAAGATATATCACCAGAAGAATTATAAGCGGTGTTATTGTCCATGCTCAGGTTGGACAAATCGCTCTGCAGGTTGCTTCCGGATGTAATCACGGGTCTACCCGTACCGTCATCAGGAGCATAGAAACCGCAAAAATGAATCTCCTGTCCGCAATTATCAGTGCCTTGCTGATAATCGGCCGGGTTGGTAGATGCGATTGTTCCGGATTTTACTACCCAGAAAAGATCGGTAGCATGTTTAGGACTCGCATTTTTAAATGCGCTCGTAGCAAACGCAAGTGCTGTTGCAATGATCATGGCAAATATGCCGGTCATGTATTTTTTCATTTTGAGAATTTTAAAAATTAAATAATTGAATTGCCATTGGCTGTATTGTTTCCTTTAAAACAATGTTGGTTAAAAAATGTTGCTTACTCTGTTACAGGTTTTCAGCTTACTCCCTGTTTATTGAAATAAGTATTGTTAGCTTTTTTGTAAAATATCCGTTCGTTGTTTTTCTATAAAAACAGTACGTTGAAAATAAATTCCGATAATACCAAGTATGATGAAAAAAACATTGAAAACAATATGTTGCTTCCAGCTTAACTGCTGAATAATACCTCCGCAGGAGCATGGCAGATTGGGATCTGTAAGTACCATAAGAACCAGGTAACCGGTAAAAGCGATCAACAAACTTGTAGCTCCAATCAAACCAGTAGCAACTGTTCGGGGGAGAATCAATAAAATGACAACGACTAATTCAAGAACAGGAATCAGTAAAGAAAAGACAGTCGCATATCGCCCAATTAAGGGTGCATTGCTCAATGCAGATCTGAATTGACTCAATCCCAATAATTTACTGAATGCTGCATATGCAAACAGTAGAATGAATAATGCGCAAATAATACTTGCTGTTTGTTTTTTCATATGCTTGTTTAAATAGTAAAATAATGCGTCTGAGTGTCCTGTCTGAGAATTTTAAGAAGCTGTGAAATTTTATATCCTGGCTGCTAACAGTTCTTTGATTTATATCCGGAGATGTGAATGCTATTCCAACACAAAATTGCTATATGGGTCAGCGAAAAAACTGTCCGTTTGGGAGAAATTGTTAAAAAGCGATTAACTGCTTTTGCGGTATTTTGATGGAGGAATACCGAATCTTTTCTCATAAGCTTTGGTAAAACTTTCACTGGATTGATAACCGGTTTTTAAGGCAACGTCGAATATGGAGAGGGTTGTATCGGATAATAATTTTTGGGCTTTCTGAAAACGAAAATCCTTCAGCATTTGATAGGGCCCCATACCAAAGGCAAGCTTAAAAGCTGTTTTGAATTGATAAATACTTAGTCCGACTTTATCTGCAAGTTGCACCTCAGTATCATACAAATCTTCAAAATCGTATGATTCGGCCTGGTGTTTTAAAATATCGCGAACGTGCAGTACGTCCTCTATATACCGGTTGTAGACTTTAATTTCCCTGTTTAGGGGTTTATGTGAGCGGAGAAGAAACAGAAGTAGTAATTCCATGGCAAGTACTTCTGTATAGGATCGTGTAGCATCGGTACTTGTTTGGTGATCAACGATTTTTTTTACCAGCATTTCCATGTCGGTGGTGATGAAACTTCGGTACTTCAAAAGGCTGAAAGCCTGTTCGGAGCCCCTGTGTACTTTTTCAAGAAAGGCTGTTAGTGTTGGAAAATCTACCGAGACTTTTTCCAGAAATGAGAGCGTCGGATGAATATCAAAAGTGATGTATTCGCCATTGTCATGAAAATACGCTTTGTTTTCAGTGTAAGGAGTGTAAGTGATATTAAATTCTCCTTTATCCAGAATCACATTTGTGGATTTTCCTAATGATTGAGCCATGCGGTTTTTCAAAGTGATATGGCCCTCAAGTATCGGCTGTTCAATTCTTGACCGAATAACGGAGGCGCGCTGCATTTGATAGTGGCTAAACCAGATTGTGAGGTTCTGCAAATTCAACTGCTGGAAATGCATGAATCCATAATCTCCAGACGCAGTGTAAGACTCGGCAAATTTAAGTATCGGAATATTCCTCGCTTTGCTTAAACTCTTTGAAGGCCTTATCTCTTCATTGGTTGCGGTCAGTATCGTAAACTCATTACTCAAGCTGTTAGAAAAACTACTTTTTGGACAGGAAAACCAACTTTTTGGACATTAAACAACGTGCCTTCCCGGAATAGCTTGCAACTAAATTAAAAAACATGCACCAGAAATGCAAGTCAACAATAATTAAATCATATTCTTTATGAGCAAAAACATTTTCTTACACTTTTCAGAACAAATGAAGGACATCATACTGTATAAACGAAAAGTACCAGAAACAGGAAACGAACTGGTAATTAAACCTTTGCACCTTCCCAGGGATATTCATATTATTCATCAATGGGTAAACTCGCCACGTGCTAAACAATTCTGGCAAATGGAAGGATCCATTCAAAAGCTATACAGGCATTATGAAGATTTTCTGAATTCAGGAACAGGGTACTCTTTGATGTGTTTTTTCGCTGGTAAGCCGGTTGCACAGATAGATTATTATAAGGTTGCAGCGGATGAAGTAAAAGATCATTTTGATTACCGGGAAACGGACTTTGGAATTCATCTTCTTATGGGAAATTATATGGAATCAATCTCACATTTGACGAGAGATGTAATGATTACTGCCCTTGCATTTCTTTTTACACTTGATATTAATAGAATTGCAGGAGAACCAGACGAACGAAATGATAAAGCCAATAAATTAGTAGTTGAAGTAGGTTTCCGGTTTATTAAAACCATTCAGATGTCTTATAAAACAGCCAATCTTTACCTGTTTGATAAAGCTGATTTTATTAACAGGTATGGCGATCTGAAGTAAATAGCGTTTGCAAAACCTTTTAGAAATCTTTTAAAAACTTTTTATGTTGACACTTGCTGAAAGCAAGGGGCTTGCCCTTGCCAGGGGAATTATTGTGTTTCTTATTGCGCCAATTCATTGCGTAATGGTTTATAGCACTCCTGAAGTGAAGCATGGGCCACTTGGCAAATTCATGGCATTTTTTGCTGAAAATCCGGGTGCACATTTATTTATGTTTTTGATGGGCGCGTTCGTTGCTTTATCAAGAAAGAAGAGCTGTCCATTTATATTGAAGCGGTTTTTCTTACTGTTAACCGCAGGATGGCTTTTAAATATATTCAAGTTTGTGATTCCTCATTTGTTCGATTTGTTACCTCAGAATTTTTATTCTGAAAATCAATTTGTACGGGACAAGTATATCGCTTTGCGTTTTCTATTTATCAATGACATTCTTCAGTTTGCAGCGTTTGCATATATGATTTGCGCACTAATCAGAAGATCATCATCCCCAATCTTAATCACTACTGTTGCGGGATTAGCAACACTGATACTTTCTCCCTTCATGTGGGATAAAGGAACAACCGGAAATTTGTTTTTCAATGTATTTGTTGATTTGCTGGGAGGATTTCCGCCAAACACTTATTTCCCATTATTTCCCTGGCTGTATCACTGCCTTTCAGGGATGATGTTTGGATTGTTATTGCAAAGGAATTATCTCAATCGTTCGACATTTTTATTCATAGGGATTGTTCTCACAATGATAGGTCACTTTATTTCAGAATATGAACCAGAGCAATGGAATATCACTTTTTTCAGAGCTGGTTGGGGTGGAACGATATTTCATAATGGCGTTACAATACTATGGATAAGCCTATTTTTTTTTATAAGAAAACATGTTCCGAATAATTTGTTGTTTCATTTTTTTGAATGGTGCAGTGATCATATCACTTCCATCTATCTAGTTCAATGGTGTATCATCATGTGGTTATTGCCTTTGGTTGGGTATGAGAATTCCGGAATTTGGGAATCGCTCGCACTTATTATTGTCATCAGTATAGCAAGCCTTTTTATTGCTAAATCAATTACAAAAAAACAAACCTTAACGAATGAATAGCCCAATTATTTACGATGTTGCGGGTATAGGAATCGGTCCTTTTAATCTGGGTCTTGCCGCTCTGTTACATCCAATTAAAGAATTAAAATCGATCTTTTTTGAAAAGAACAATACTTTTAACTGGCACCCCGGCATGATGATCAGCGGAACAACACTGCAGGTACCTTTTTATGCCGATTTGGTAACGCTGGCTGACCCTTGCAGCCGTTTCTCCTTTTTCTCTTTTTTAAAATTTAAAAACAGATTGATCCGTTTCAGTATTTATGACCATCATTTTATTTCCAGAAAGTTGTTTAACGAATATTGTAATTGGGTTGCATCTCAATTGCCAAATCTTCAATTTAACTCTTCGGTTTCATTGGTAAGGTATGATTACGAAAGGCAGTGTTATGAATTAGAAATTGCTAACAGACCGGAACAAGCGAAATTCTATGCAAAGCATATTGTGTGTGGAATTGGAACTGAACCTTCTATTCCTTCGTTCTGCTCAAAGCTTTTAGGAAAAAATGTTTTTCATTCATCATCCTATCTCTATCAAAAAGAAAGTCTTGCTCAACAAAAGTCTGTTGTGATTATTGGCTCCGGGCAGAGCGCTGCTGAAATATTTTTTGATCTCTTGCAAAACGTATCTGCTGACTCAGCAAAAGAATTGACCTGGATAACGCGGTCGAAAGGTTTTTTTCCAATGGACTATTCCAAGCTTGCGCTGGAATTGACTTCTCCTGATTACATAAGCCACTTTTATAATTTACCAGAACATAAGAAAAGTGAAGTACTTAAAAGCCAGAGCATGCTCTATAAGGGAATTAATTTTTCTTTGATCGACCGGATTTACGATAAAATGTATGAGTTAGCAGAGGACTATGGAGAAATACCCGTGCGGTTATTAACCAATATGGAATTAAATAATGCGGCCGAAGAAAACGGGAAGTATTTATTGGATTTTTTCCATCTGCAGCAGGAAAAATATCACCTGGAATCTACTGAGGTTGTAATTCTTGCTACCGGATACCAAAATGCTTTTCCTGATTTTTTTGCACCTATCAAAGATCGGATCTGTTGGAAAGATAATGGTGATTTAGATATAGCTTTTAATTATTCCATTGATACAAACAGCTCTGAAATATTTGTTCAAAATGCTGAACTTCTAACACACGGATTCAACGCTCCTGATCTTGGAATGGGGCCGCATCGAAATGCTATTATTATAAATTCAATTCTTGGATATGAGTACTATCATACTGAGAAGCAAGTTGCGTTTCAGGATTTTGGAGTATAAATGATATATCCTGTTTGTGAAAACTAAACACATACGGAATCGGATATTTATTGTATTTAATCGGGCCTGGAATGAGAGGCCTAATAACGCAATTAAAGAGCTGGATTATGAAAAGAAGTTATGCATTGGAATCACTTGAAACGCTTGTTTGCACCACACTTAATCCGTTAAAAAATTCGGATATTGAGAAGATTGTTAACCAGAAAAACGAGCTCTTTAATCTGGTGCTGCAGGAAAAAACAAAAATACAATCCGTCATAGCACATCATGTTTTCAAACTAAGCGATGAGACGAAGATCAGGTGCACTATTAACAACTTTCATTCAGTACTGATGGTATTGCTCGATCAGGCGCTTAAAAACAAAACCAGAATTCAAGATCCAAATTTATTGGAATTATTGAATCAGGTGATCGCAGGAGTTGATGACCTGTTGTATTTTATAAAATCGCGATTTATAATCTATCTAAATAAGGAAATACGCGCACCGGTTGCTTATGTGGCGATTATTCGTGAACGATTAAACCTGAGATTAGATAAGGTAATTCGGAAATTCCGTCAACAAGAAAAGCTCTTGCCGGTATTTAGTATCATTCGAACAGGACTAAAAAGCCTCTTCAATTTCCCGAAAAAAAATTGTCCTTTGAACTTCCGTTCGATATTTTACCTTAAAGAATTAATGGGTGAGTTGGAAAATTTAGATGTGTCAGAAGATCAGGAATTTTACACAAAACTGGATCAATTATTAATTCGCATGAACTTCAACAGCCCGTTGTATGTGGAGCATCTGCAGCAAAAGATAATAACCCTGGTCAGCGCTGAAGGAACGAAAGAAACCAAAGAAGAATGGTTGTTTCACAAAAAATATTTTGGACAGTTTTATCAGCGTAAGGACATCGTGTTTATGACAAATGATGCAGGTTTAAAAACACAATTGGATAACTGGTTCTTGCAAAGGATTTTTAACCTGGATAAGGGAGTAGTTTCATCTTCAGCATCTATAGAAACTTCGTTACCAAAACAGAAGTCAGTAAAGCCACAAAAACTAAAATCCAGTCTTTCGGTGGATCAAATGGCTTTAATCTTAAGAGCTGCAGATGAGATGAGAATTATAATGGCGAAGTCCTTAAGCAGTGTGTTTAAAAACATTGCCCCACATTTATCAACGCCTCAAAAGGAAGATATTTCTTTTGACAGCATGAGAAGCAAATCTTATTCAGCAGAACTTCGCGATAAGGAAGTTGTCATTCAAATGTTGCGACAGATGATTGACAAAGTCAAAGAATATTAAGCACAGCAATCAAAAATAAATCATTAGAGATTTCGGAAAAAGTATTTTTAAAAAGAAATACTCTTGAAAACAAAAAGAAAATCATCGTATAAACTTATCCCAGGATTTATCTATTAACCTGTAAGCTTTTTTACGAAGAGTATTTATTGAAATTGTGCTTTTCACAGGAACACAAGTTTTGGAAGTATTCCGCCATAATTCATTAAGGTCATATGCTATGTAAAGATTTAAAAATTAGTCATGAAGAAGAATGATACTTCTCACTTTGCCTGCAAACACTATGTTCAAAGAGAAAAGTAATCTCCTCCATTTTGAAATCATTATAAATCTGCAATACCCACTAATTCCACGACACAATTATTTTTAAATTTCCTAATCAAACTTTTCAACGTTTGTTTTCAAGGTGATTCAAAATATATTGCACCGTTTGCTCCGGTGGCATCACAGGCACATGTACGATATCAAAGCCCAATTCTTCATACGCACGGGTAATTAAATTATGAACCCTTTTTTGCCCTGCTTCATCTTCTCTTCTTGCATAATCCTGCACCAACGGAAGAAGATCAAGAATGAAAATCCTTTTGTAAGAAAAATGTTTGAGGGCATTGAGCAGCTTTTCATCCGGTGGAAGGTTTAAGAACCGGTAGTATCCAAGACTATCCGGAATAGCCCTATCCAGAAAAACAATTTCTTCAGGAGAAAGGCTGGCTTCCTCCACCAGCTGCATTTCAAGAACCGTCATTTGAAATTCTCTCTGATGGCCCCTGATCTCTTCAACCGTCTTACCCGTGATGAGCATAGTATCAATGTAATGGCGTGCATGCTCAATGGTTACGGTGTACCCTTTGCTGCTCAACAGATTTACCGTTGTTGTTTTTCCTGCCCCCGGCCCGCCTGTGATAACATACCAGTTCGTTTCTTTCATAAATTTTATTTCGTATTGAGTTTAACAACTGTCATTAGTAGCAGCCGCAAAAAAGAATAATCCCACTTTTGTAAAAGACACTTTAAATCTTCTTTCGAAAAAATTTATAGCAGTATAAATATTGATAAACGCTAACCCATAACATTCAAGATTGCATCAGGGAATTGAACAAGATTTCCACATCCATTGAATCAATTAATAATAGTCCTTTTTTATTCCGAGGCTTTCATTGGTCCTGCGTATTGATTGTCCCGCGTCCTTTGCCGGTTAATGCTCTGATGGCGTCTATTGTTTCCAGTATTACGATCGCCTCGTTATCTACTACGTAAGCGTAAAAT
>JBQCFI010000087.1:0-59028 GCA_051959325.1 Ginsengibacter sp.
ATTTTGAATTTTATCACCCTGCAACAATTGAAGAATTGAACTTTGCTTTAATCCCGTTTGCGTGCTTAAGAACTGGTCAAACGGATTGTTGAGCGTGCTTTTGATAATTCGACCATGAAACATTCGTGACTCAAACAGATCCTCCCACGTCATTCTTGCACCGTAATTTTTCCCATTATAAACATAATATTTTGCGAATATCGGGCGCATATCGGGGTAGTAAACCCAGAAGAGAGGCGTGTCTCCCAAATCAACACCAGAAGAAGTTATCACACGTTTTATGGGGGCTATACCCAAAATTCTCCAGAATAGCCGTGAACTTTGCTTATCAAAGATCACTTCTTCTTTGATCTGGAATTTATAAAATGAATCGAGGTTTACTTCCTGCATCGTTTCTTTATTCCCAATTACATTTCCTAAAGAATCATAAATTGGAACTGAAACACTACCTCCGGAAACCGCTTTTGCTACCTCAGCTTTTGTCAATGGAGTAGTGAAGCGGTCATCCACCGCGCTGAATGCAGTAACACCACCATTGTCAGGTCCATCCTGTATTGCTTTAAAAAGAATAGAAATGAATCTTTGATTGCCGTTATCTTCATTGGCTGAATAGCGGAAAGGAAGATTGATCTTTTCACGGGTATCTATTTCACGCCAAATCCTTTCGTCGTATGCAGCATCTTCCTGCCTCAAAACCTGGTAAGGAAGCGGAACTCTTTCTGTTACAAGGCCATTATGAACATCAAGGGCAGTTTCAGGCCTCAGCGATGGTTTTACCGCAGTAATCGGAAGGCTGTCATTAGCGGGCGGAGGAGCCTGAACGATCGCAGTATCAGTGGCAGCAGGACTAATATTTGCATTTGTTTTTGCTGCCGTCGTTTTCTTTGCCGTTGTGCGCTTTTTTGCTGTTCTCTTCCTAGCCTGTGCATCAGCCGTATTAGACAATACTCCTAATGCAAGTACCACCACCAGGCATTTCATCATCATTGTTTTCATAGCCTTTATTTTATTCTTTTTAAATTAATACAAAATAAATCCCGGACCCGGAATACTTCTTACAATTCCATCCGGCCCCTGTACTTTTACATTGTCGAAAGTTACGGAAGTTCCCGGAATACATTTCTGCAACAGGCTTTTTACTCCTTCCAGGCTTCCTCCATGTATTTCTGCTGATTGTACGGTTCCAAAATTTGCTCCGGAGAAATACATCATTGCGCTTACAATATTGAAATGTGCGTCAAAGTCAAAATTTTCAAGATCCGCGCGGGCAAAATTCTGGTTTTTGAATACTACTGATTGCACTCTACCTCCACTGCTTGGGCCAACTTTTACTACCGGATCAGGAATTCTTTTTACCCTAAAATCATAAGTGCTTGCTTTACCATCTGCATTTACTGTGATTGAAGCTTTACCCACCTGGCTTACTTTAACCGTATATTTTCCAGGGCCGCCTGCCGGTGTCAAAGAACCACCAGCCATTGAAACGTGTGTTTTATCCCAACCGGTTCCGGATGAAATGGTTACGGGATTCGGAACACCGATATAAAATACATTCATTTTATCCAGCATTACTGCTGCCCCACCGGGAGTTCCTACGGTGTAGTTTACTGTTTGAGTTTTCGTAACCCAATTACCATTTTCGTCTTTAAATTTTACATTAACATTAACTGTGTGTTCTCCCGCTCCACTTACGGTTGTATTGTAGGTTCCCTGGCCGCCGGTAACAGGAACATTCGAACCATTAATCGTAATAGTTGGAGTTGAAGACGAACTATAAGCACCTACACCGGCAGTCACGGATAATTGCTGGCCGGGCATCAAATAATTAGAGTTTTGACCCACCAATACGCCTACCTGGTCCATATGTACTGCTACTGCACCAATCTGCGAATGGCAATAGGTGACAATCATATTTTCAGCGTTCTTAATGTTATTTTGAAACTTACTGAGCATGGTTAAAGCCGCTACAGTCGGTGTCATGTGAAAGAAAGTTTGGGTAAAATCTTTTTGTTTTCCTTCCTGTGAAACCGGAGGAACCGTATTAACGGGGAAGCTACTCTCAAATTGCTGTTTGATAGAAGGATCAATTGCGAGCATTTGCTGCTTGTATTCATCCAGGCGATCTTTCAGTTCTTTTCCTTTGCCATGGGTTTCAAATAATCTTGTTGATGCGTCGAGGTTATCTTCCCTGTAGTCCTGTACGCTATCTTTAATTTTACTGTCCCATTTCATTCTGAGATCGGCCGCTTTTAATAATTGAGCTTTCAGATCATTAATATAACCATTCATATCATCTGAAAGTTTTTTTGCCTGCATTGCTTTCGGTTCCCAAATCTTTGCCTTTTCGGCGGACTGGGGTTCATTTAATTTTTCTTCGAGTGATTTATACAAGGTGTTATTAGATGCAGTTATGTTACTATTAGAAACTAATAAACTGTTGTTTACTACTTTAAATGCATTTATCACCTCATTAGATACATTCAAGGCAAGGATCGCCGTAAGTATCAGGTACATTACGTTGATCATTTTTTGCCGCGGATCTCTGGGTAGTCCTGCCATGTTATTTTAATTTACTGTTAGTCTTTTAGAATTTTGGATTATTGATTATTACTGTCTTCCCTGCATTGCACTAAGCATATTGCCATACACCTGGTTTAATTTTCCGAGATTTTCTGCAAGCGTTGAGATCTGTGCTTTTGTTGCCTGTGCATCGTCTACAGTTGCCACCATTACTTCACTTGCTTTAGCCATTTTGCCGTAGAAACTATTTAAAGTTTTCAAATGATTATTGCTCTCATTCAATTCCAATTCATAAATGGTATTCAATGATCCAAGGTTTTTAGTAAGGATTTGTACTTGTTGGTGGAAGCCTTTTGCACTATCTGCTGCGCTGTTAAAATTGCTCATGGTATTAGCAGAATTGGTGTAAGCATCTTTCATCAAACCAAGTGCATTCGTTGCCTCTTTTGTTTTAGCAGAAAAATCGCCGGTAGATTTTACTACGTCGCCTACTTCACCAATTTGTGAAACAGTAACGCCTAATTTCTGAAAGTTTTCTCCAAGTTTTTTCATATTCGCCGGAGTAATTTCAGCGTCTTTCATCATTTTCTCCATGGATTGCAAAGCCGGATTTCCCTGAACTGCTGCTACCTGCGGCGCATGAGGTGCAGTTTCATGTGGTTTTGGTTTTACCCATTCTATAACTGCATAGACAAGAAAGATACCGGTTTCAGTCCACATTCCAACTGTCAGCATTGTATCAGCATAAGATTGGTGCGTTAATTTTGCCCAGGCTGCGAAAATTACGACAGCGGCGCCGGCACTTACCAATACATCTATTAGTGTAAGAAAATTTCTTTTGGGTTGTTGATTCATAATAGTTTGGGATTTTTTGTTTTTTTAATTGTTTTTTATTGTTTTTTCTTTAAGGTTCTGCACAAAAAATGCCTATATTAATTAATTATCTAACAAATTAATACAGGCAGTAAGATGTTGAACTAAAATTTTTTCTATTTTCTTTATTTTTAAAAATTATTTCTTGCCTTTTTTGCCTGTTGCTGGTGGCAAATCAATTACTGTACGAAATCCAATATAAGATTTAGCGGTATCCTGGTATTCAAAAGTGCGGGTACTAACTCTCAGATAGTAGCCGACATCTTTCCAGCTTCCGCCGCGAATCACTTTACGTTTCATTCGGGGCGCATCCTGATCCTTTGCATTCCAGCGGATATCCGGGTTCATATCATGTTGAAAATTATAACCACCTTCATAATACAAGGAAGAGGTCCATTCTGCCACGTTACCGGCCATACAGTACAATCCAAAATCATTAGGCCAGTAAGCATCAGCGCGAACAGTATAAAATCCGCCATCTTCAGGGTAATTACCACGACCCGGTTTGAAATTTGCCAATAAACATCCCTTTTTATTTCTTAAATAAGGGCCGCCCCATGGAAAAGGAGACTGTGACCTTCCACCTCTTGCTGCATATTCCCATTGCGCTTCAGTTGGCAAACGGAAATTGGTTTCTGTTGCCCGGTTCTTGCTTACCAGGTAAGAATTTAAAGTGTGGGTACGCCATTCACAAAATGCCGTTGCCTGTTTCCAGTTTACACCCACTACCGGGTAATTTCCAAAAGCAGGATGACTGTAATATTGTTTTGCCATCGGTTCATTATAAGAATAAGCAAAATCTCTTACCCAAACCAAAGTGTCCGGATAAATCGGTATATCTTTTTTGACAATGAAAGCGCTTCTTGGCACATTCGGATCACGGTTGCTGGCAGCAGCGCCGTAATCAAAAGTTTCGGAATGGTAGATCATTTTGGCCGGATCGATTTCTTTTTGCCCAAAGATGCGGTTATCAGGCGTTACGATCATCGCGTCAATTTTTTCCAAAGTGGCCTTATCGTTCCATTTAATGGTCTTCATTTTTGCCTGGTCAATATATTCATTTCCGTCGGCGCCTTGTTTTACATAGCCCATCAATTTGGCAGCAATAGAATCCCGTACATAATTGGTAAACTGACGGTATTCATTATTGGTAATCTCAGTGGCATCCATCCAAAAGCCACTAATAGAAACCTGTTTGTTTCTGGCAGTAAACGTATAATTAATATCTTCATCGCTCGGGCCCATATGAAAAGTTCCTGGTGGAATATATACCATGCCAGGAGGTTTTGGCAAAATATAACGTCCTGCAGGCGCTACTCCATGAAGCTGGCCATCATTAGGCAGTCCTTTCGATTTACCAAATTTACCACAGCCGGATAAGATGACTCCTGTTACTGCCAATGTTGTGAAAAACGTGTTTTTCATTGTTTTTTTACTTTGAAGGTAAGGGCAAATGTAATATTTATTTAAAAATACGCTGCTTCACCGGCTATTTCTTTTATAAATATCCGTAGCCTAAATTAATAAACGAGCAACTTTTTTAATTATTGTAAAGAGGTGTCAAATATTTAATATCTTTTATAAAAGTAAAAGAAAAGAAGTAAAAAAACTCATCCTGAAATTATTTTGAAAAAATCCTTCATAAAAAGTTAATCACTGGCTTAAAAGAAAAAATAAAACTACGAAAAAACAAACTACAAAGTTCATGTCGAAAAAATATTCCGACCAAAAAAAATCTTAAATGTGTGAGTTCAGGATTCGCCTTTTTCATTCCTGAAAACTTTTTTTCTTATTAATTATTGTAAAACAAGCAGTTTTGAACTTTTAAATGTGATGTGATGTGTTTCGCTGTTTTGCTTCCCCCTTATGAATTAACTATTATATAACACGAGAAATTGCATTAAAAGTTCGTTTGCTGGATGCAGTTTCTAAAATTATAGAAACTGTTAAGGCATTCGATAAAGTATGATTAAATAGTAAATTTGCAATCTTCAAATTATGGGTAAAGCTAAGCAACAGGATTCGGCAGATATATTTACAGAAAATGAAAATATAGAAGTATTTGGCGCAAGGGAACACAACCTAAAGAACATCGATATTTCGATTCCCAAAAATCAATTGGTTGTCATCACGGGCATTAGTGGCAGTGGGAAATCATCGCTGGCTTTTGACACTATTTTTTCAGAAGGGCAGCGCCGTTATATGGAAAGCTTTTCTGCATATGCCAGGCAATTTTTGGGCGATATGGAAAGACCGGATGTTGATAAAATTACCGGGCTTTCTCCAGTAATTTCCATCGAACAAAAAACCACCAACAAGAATCCACGGAGCACCGTAGGAACGGTTACAGAAGTGTATGATTTTTTGCGTTTGCTTTTTGCACGCATCGGGGAAGCATACAGTTACAACACCGGTAAAAAAATGGTAAAATGGAGCGAAGAGGAAATTGTTGAAAATATTTATACAAGGTTTTCAGGAAAAAAAATAGTAGTACTGGCACCACTTATCCGTGGAAGGAAAGGACATTACCGGGAACTCTTTGAAGAGGTTAGAAAAAAAGGATTTTTAAAAATAAGAATTGATGGAGAAATCAAAGACCTCGTTCCTAAAATGCAGGTAGATCGTTATAAGATACATGACATAGAATTAGTGGTTGACCGTTTGACGGCAGATCCGGAACAAAAAGTAAGGGTGAGTGAGAGCGTTCAAAAAGCTTTGCAACTGGGAAACGGCTTGTTGTTTTTATTATTAAATGATGAACAAAAATTAGTTCAATACAGCCGCCAATTGATGTGTGAAGAATCAGGGATCAGCTATGAAGAACCTTCGCCAAATGCTTTTTCCTTTAATTCTCCTTATGGAGCGTGCCCGGTTTGCAAAGGCCTGGGAAACGTTTACCAGGTCAATTCAGAGGCGATCGTGCCGGATAAAAAATTAAGCATCAATGAAGGAGGTATTGCGCCACTCGGCGAGGAAAGGGATTCCTATGTTTTCAAACAGGTGCAGCAGCTGGCAAAAAAAAATAAAATAAGCCTTGACAAACCAATAAAAGAGCTTCCGGAAAGCGCTTTAAACCTCATTTTGTTTGGAAATAAGAATAAGGCTGATAGCGATAATAACTTTAGTGATTTTGATTCTGTAAAAATTCCTGATGAAAGAGAAGTTCCTTCAGGCGAATATGAAGGCGTTGTGAATATGATCAAGCGGTGGTTTCATTCAGATACGACAAACGAAAGCCTAAGAGCATGGGTAGAAAAATTTATGATGCTCGAAAAATGCCCGGCGTGCGAAGGAAAAAGATTAAAAAAAGAGAGCCTTTGGTTTAAGGTTGATGAAAAAAATATTGCCGAATTATCAGAAATGGACCTGGTAAAATTGAAAGGTTGGTTTGATCGAATCGAAGCGCGTTTGAACCAAAAACAAAATATTATTGCAAGAGATATCTTGAAGGAAATAAGAGAAAGAATCCAGTTTTTATTGGATGTGGGTCTCACCTATCTTTCTCTAAACCGTCCGTCTAAAAGCCTTAGTGGCGGCGAATCACAACGAATCAGGCTGGCTACGCAAATTGGTTCGCAACTTCAGGGTATTACTTATATATTAGATGAGCCAAGTATCGGCCTGCATCAAAGGGACAACCACCAATTGATAAAAGCGCTGAAAAATTTAAGAGATATCGGGAACAGTGTTTTGGTGGTGGAACATGATAAAGATATTATGCTGGCGGCTGATTATTTAATTGATATCGGCCCGGATGCGGGAAAGCATGGCGGAAAAGTAGTTGCCAAAGGAACTCCGAAAAATTTTGTCAAACTCGATACGCTCACTTCTTCTTATTTGAATGGAGATACGGAAATCACCATTCCATCAGAAAGAAGAAAAGGAAATGGTCATTCGCTTATACTGAAAGGCGCTTCAGGGAATAATTTAAAAAATGTAACTGCTACATTTCCATTGGGGAAATTTATTTGCATTACCGGCGTAAGCGGCAGTGGTAAATCCACTTTAATCAATGAAACTTTGTACCCGCTTTTGAGCATTCATGCTTATAAAAGTAAGATGACTGCACTTCCTTTCAAAAATATTGAGGGCCTCGAATTTATTGATAAAGTGGTGGAAATAGATCAATCACCGATTGGCAGAACTCCACGAAGCAATCCGGCAACTTATTGTGGTTTTTTTACCGATATCAGAACTCTTTTTGCAGCAATTCCGGAAGCAAAAATCCGTGGTTATAAACCCGGCAGATTTTCCTTTAATGTAAAGAGCGGTAGATGCGATGTATGCCAGGGCGGAGGAATGAGAACCATCGAAATGAATTTTTTACCTGATGTATATGTGCATTGTGAAAAATGCAACGGCAAAAGATACAACCGCGAAACGCTCGAAATAAGGTACAAGGGAAAATCGATCAGCGATGTATTGGAAATGACGGTAGATGAAGCAGTGGATTTTTTTAAAAACGTTCCTTATTTATACCGAAAAATAAAAGTGCTGCAGGAAGTAGGACTTGGTTATATCACGTTAGGACAAAGCGCCGTAACACTCAGCGGCGGTGAGGCACAGCGCGTGAAGCTGGCAACAGAATTAAGCAAAAGAGATACTGGAAAAACCTTTTATATCCTTGACGAGCCGACAACAGGATTGCATTTCAGGGATATTCAGCACCTGGCTGATGTGCTGAACAAATTAGTTGATCGGGGAAATACAGTTTTGGTAATCGAACACAATATGGACATTATCAAGATCGCCGATTACATTATTGACCTTGGCCCGGAAGGCGGCGACGCAGGAGGGAAAATATTGTTTGAAGGAACTCCTGAGCAATTGATTGAAAATAAAAAAAGCTTTACTGCGCAGTTTTTAAAAGAAGAATTAAAGACAGACAAAAAAGGCAAAGCACAATAACAAAACTGAAGTTCTATGGTTTCAGGGGTTTCAAGGCACAGGATTGTGCGTTGTTTTCCTTGTCAGCTTTTATTACATACTTTGCCTATAGTTTCAAAACATTTATTGTTTAAAAAGTGTGTGGACAACGGGTTCTTTCTGCTACATTCCGATCGTACCTGTTTTCGTAAATCGGCCCAATACGGAATCCCAATTTAAAAAACGTAGTGAAATAGGAGTCATTTTGTTTTGGATTGCCTCGTTGTGTTCCGGGTGAATTCCTCGCTAATCCGGGATTTACGAGCGCAAAAACTTTATCAGAAATTTGCCTGGCGATGGCTGCATCTTTTGGAGATAAATATTTATCAAACAAATTCGGATCTATATAAGTAGTGCTTACATCATCTATATAATCCGTAAAAGATTTTCTCAATAAAATTTCAAAACTCATATTTACGCGATCAGAAAGGTAATATTTCAAACCCACGCCCATTGGAATATTTATTTGACTAAGGGAATATTCTTTTCTGTTTGGATACTCAGGAAAACCTTCTCCTTCTGTATGCAACGGTCTCAAATAATACCACGTTTTTTTCCCATTTGCATCTGTCAGCGATCCCTGCGGATTAAAATGTAAATAACCAACTCCAATGACACCATATGGAGTGAGCCTTGGCTTGTAATCCGGATCATTTTGATTTAAGAAAATCAATGGGAAAACTTCTGAAGCGATATAAGCCTCGAAAATATTGGAACGAAAATCCAGGTTGCGTTGCTTTCTGTATAATTCATCGCGTCCTTCTGTATGAATCACATCATCCTCGCCCGATATTTTTCCATATTGGGCTGCCGCCCTGATTCCCACCCATTCATTTGGATAAAATGTAGCAAAAGCGCCGGTCATTATTTCAGTAAGCGGTAAATTCAGATCTTTTATAAAACGTTTCCCTTTTCCCTGGTGGCCGCCCAAGTCGCCCAAAAAAAAAGACGGGCCAATATTTATCCCAACTTCAAACCTTGTTTTTTCATTTCGTATAATTAAAGATTGCGCATTACTTTTTTTGGAAAATAAACAGGTGAATGAAAACAGTATGAAACACGTGAGCCACAAAGACTGTAAACGTTTTTTCATAACAGGTAAAAAGTTATTTCGTTAGGGATAAAGTTAGATTTTACTTAAAATAATTATTTAAGCAACTTCTCCATAACGGCATAGTTTACTGCTTTATTGCCTTATCAACTCTGAATGATTTTAAGCATAGAAATATGATCTATACCATCTTCCAGATAAACTTCTCCTTTTTGAACAAAAGAAAAAGATTCATAAAAACGCTTCAGATAAAGCTGGGCGCTAATCCTGATCGTAGTTTCTCCGAACAGCTCCTCAATTTTGGCGATGGAACGAAGCATCAGTTCTTTTCCAATATTTTGACGGCGAACAGTTGGCGCTGTAAGTACCCGACCTATTGAAGCGGCATCGAGGTATGAAACTCCTTTATCAAATAAACGGGTGTAAGCAATTAAATTTTCCCCGTCCCAGCCACACAGATGCCATGCTTTGAGATCTTTATCGTCGCAATCCTGGTAAACACAATTTTGCTCTACTATAAAAACCTCGTTCCTTAATTGAAGAATCTTATAAACTTCCTTATTTGATAAATCTGAAAAAAATTTGCATTGCCAGGTGATCATGATTTAGGGTTTAGACCGTTTAGAATATTTAGAGGGATTCAGTTTGCATATCTATTTTAGAATATGAATCTTGCTTATTTGTTGGTTTATTGAATGAAAACTTATTTATCTCTATGAGCTTTAGCAAACGAAGAAATAATTTGCTTTTATGTTTTACTGTATTAAAAAATTATTGAAATCTGCACTATCGCCATAAAAAACATTAAAATCAACGGGAGTTGTAATTCCATTTACACGCCCTTTTTCACTGTGCTGCCAAAACAACCAGTTTTTTTCAATACGTGGTTTATCCGGTTGCAAATAATGTGCGATCCACAAAGGGTAATCTTCAAATCCGTCTGCAAAATAACGCTCATAAAAATCAATATTCGTATAAATCACGGGCTTTACTCCATAATGGTTTTTTACTGCATTCAACCAAGTCTTTACGCCTTTTTGCATATCTGCAACTGAGACACCATGGCTTTTTTCAACATCCAAAACAGGTGGCATATCGCCTTTTTTCAGATTTACAATCTGGATAAAATTATCAGCCTGCTTCTTTGCATTTCTGTTCGATACAAAAAAATGATACGCTCCTTTTGGAATATTCTGTTCATCAGCTTCTATCCAGTTTCTTCTGAATTGCGCATCGACGATACTTGTTCCTTCCGTTGCTTTTATAAAAACAAATCCAATTTTTATTCCTTTCTCTTCCATGTTTTTCACTTCTTTCCAATTGATGTTGTTTTGATATTTACTCACATCAATGCCATGAATTTCATAGCCCGGCGGAATATCAATCTGAAAGCCGGGATAAAAAATACTTGGTGGAGAATTGAAAAATTGAACCGCATAATAAAGTGTAATGATGATCAGGCATAGCCAAAGAAATATTTTAAAAAATGAATGCGAAGACCGTTTCTTTTTTCGTGCCACAACAGATTTTGCTTAAGTGATTAAAGCAATTGTAGTTTTATTGCTTCACCATTTTTTTGCAAACTTACCATCATTATTATATTGAATCGTGATAAAAAATAATTCCTTCCTTTTTAGTGCACAAACAATTTTCACTTAGAAATCCAGTTGAATATTGTAAACAGAACAACAGACTATTTCTTTGTTTGCTGTTTTTTTTAAATCAGTCTTGTTATATAAAAGAAAAATCCTTCTTCATATCCTTTCATTTTTCTTTCAAAAAAGATCCTTTTTACTTAAAAAAATGTTATCATAAGGAATATTTATCAACAAATGGAATCTTTTTTTCTGTTAAAATTCGCGGGAATAAAAAACGTAAACTATTGATTAAAAAGTGTTTATAAAAATTGTACATTTTCTGCGTATTTCTTTTTAACCCCCGGTTAACCCAAAAGCTTGCAACTTAAAACTTTGTAGCCTAAGTTTGCACGATTCTTGCAATTATTAATAAACTCAAAAAATATAGCACTAATATAGCAATATAAAACTCATTCTTTTTTTATTATAATATAACTAAAGACCCATTTACAAACAAGCGTTTTTAATAACGTAATAATTATTTGACTCGAAAAAATTCTAAATGAAAACTATTCAATCAAAGAGCTTATTATCGTTGATTATAATTTTTTTTATAATTGGCTTTAGCACCTCGGCAAAAGAACTCATCGGTTATAGCGTACAAAATTATTCAGATTCTACGCTCGATTCCATCAATCCAAATATTCATCTTAAAAGCACACTGATCAGAAATCCTGATTGGGTTGTTTATCCTGTCAGCCTTCAGGAACACCGCGATGAAAGTAAAGAATATGTGAAGCAATATTCTAAAAAGCAAAGAGATTACATCATTTACATGTTCAATCGCGGGAAGAAATATTTTCCTAAGGCAACTGATATTTTCGACAAGTACGACGTGCCTGATGAATTTCAAATGCTTCCGGCATTGGAATCTAATTTCAATCCAAATGCCGTGTCAAATGCAGGCGCGGTGGGTTATTGGCAATTCATGGGCGAACTTGCATCTGAATATGGATTAAGCATCAGTCACAAAAATGATGAAAGAAAAAACTTTACAAAATCGACGATAGCTGCGGCTAAATTCTTTCGCGATCAGTTGAATGCTTTAAATGATGATATTCTACTTACAGTTGCAGCTTTTAATTGCGGCATGGGGCGTGTGACTTCTGCCTTAAAGAAAAGTTCAAAACAAAATCCTGATTTTTGGGATGTTAAAGAATATTTGCCAAAAGAGACAAGAATCTTTGTAATGAAATTTATTGCACTGAATGTTATTTCTGCCAATTATGATAAATTTTTGAATCATAAAATGAATTTCAATGAGCCGCCTTTAATTCAGTTGGCACAGGTTGATTCTTCCATCCAGGACAAATCGTTTGCAAAAAGTTCTCTATAGATCTTTTAATTTTTTATAAAAACCTTCCCGGATTTACTAAATCAGGAAGGTTTTTTTTCGTTCCTTGATAAATCCGAATAAACCTTGCCGCTTTATTATCTTTGACAAATGCCTCAGGTAAATTACAGTGACAGCATCAACTTTTTATCGAAACTTACTTTTCGAAGGGTTTGGAATGCTGCGAAAGTTTTTTCAAGTTACCAGCTCACCCGTTTGGTAAAAAAGCCGATACAATGGGGATTACCCATCTCGATCTCATTTGAGCCAACAACATCCTGCAATCTTAAATGCCCTGAATGTCCCAGTGGGTTAAGAGAATTTACAAGGCCACGCGGCATGCTCAAAAAAGATTTCTTTTTTCAGACAATTGATGATATTTACAAAGACATTTTGTACCTGATTTTTTATTTCCAGGGCGAGCCCTATCTGAATAAAAATTTTTTGGAAATGGTGTCTTATGCTTCTTCGAAAGGCATTTACACAGCCACTTCTACTAATGGCCATTTTCTAACCGATGAAGTTGCAAAGAAAACGGTGGAAAGCGGTTTGGACCGGTTGATCATTTCACTTGATGGAACGACACAGGAAGTTTATGAACAATATCGGCGTGAAGGGAATATCGAAAAAGTAATTGAAGGCGCCAGAAATATTGTGAAATGGAAAAAAGAATTGAAAAGCAAAACACCTTTTGTATTTTTTCAATTTTTGGTCGTTCGTCCCAATGAACATCAAATTGAAGATGTGAAAAAACTCGCCGCAGAAGTAGGCGTAGATGAAGTGCGTTTTAAAACCGCGCAGATATATGATTATGAAAATGACCCAAATCATTTAATTCCAAAAAATGAAAAATTCAGCCGGTATAAAAAAAACAAAGAAGGCAAGCAGGTAGCGAAAAACAAATTGCAGAATCATTGCTGGAAACTGTGGCAGGCAAACGTGATCACCTGGGATGGAATGGTGGTTCCATGCTGTTTTGATAAAGATGCGACGCACAGACTTGGCAGTTTAAAAAATGAAAGTTTCAGAGACATCTGGAAAAATAAAAATTACAAGAAATTTCGTAAAGATATTACTACAAGCCGCAAAAACATTGACATCTGTGCCAATTGCAGTGAAGGGCTGGGCGTTTGGAAAAAATAGAAATTTTCAAACGGCCCAATGCTTTTTTATCTTAAGCTTACAAACTTCGCTTATTTAAGAACCTTATACTCTTTGTAACTTTGCCGGCTATGCATTATGCCTCAATAGAAAATCTGAGCAAATCTTTTGGAATCAGAACGCTTTTTAAAAACATCAGTTTTCATGTAGAAGAAGGAGATAAAATTGCTTTTGTAGCAAGAAACGGAAGTGGAAAATCTACCCTTTTAAAAATTATCGCAGGTTACGACACACCTGATTCAGGAACTGTTTGGATCAACAAGGAGGTGAAAGTCATTATGCTGCAGCAGGATACCGCTTTTGAAAATGAAAAAAGCATCTGGGATAATATTTTAAACATCGATAATCCGGTGGTGCGTTTAGTAAAAGAATATGAAATGCTGCTGGAAGACGATTCACAAAATGAAGAGCGCATCAGTGAACTTATTTCTGAATTAACGGAAGCAAATGCCTGGAGTTTTGAGAGTGATTTGAAGCAGATCCTGGGCAAATTAAATCTGCATCATTTGAATGAGCCGGTAAAAAATCTAAGTGGCGGCCAACGCAAAAGAGTGGCTCTGGCGCAGGCTTTGATTGATGCACAATTGCATGAAGGTAAATGTTTGCTGATCCTCGATGAGCCCACGAATCACCTGGACGTTGAAATGATCGAATGGCTGGAAAATTTTTTGGCATCCAATAAAAGCACTTTGTTGCTTGTTACACACGACCGTTATTTTCTGGATGAAGTTTGTAATGAAATCGTCGAATTAGATGATGAGAAATTGTACGTTTATAAAGGCAACTACGATTATTTTTTAGAACAAAAATCCTTGCGCCAGGAAGTGCAGCAAAGTGAGCTTCAAAAAGATAAAAATATTTTCAGAAAAGAATTGGAATGGATGCGAAAGCAGCCGAAAGCGCGAACTACAAAGTCTAAAAGCCGGCAGGATGCTTTTGCAGAAGTGGAAGAAAGAGTGAGCCAGAAGAAGGAAGTAGCAGAGGTTTCTTTGCAAATGAAAATGACGCGTATGGGCGGCAAGGTTTTGGAAATGAAAAAAGTGTATAAATCTTATGGCGACAAAGTCATCATGAAGGGCTTTGATTACACTTTTAAAAAAGGAGAAAGGATCGGTATTGTAGGAAAAAACGGAACCGGAAAATCAACTTTTCTGAAAGTAGCGCTTCAGATTATTTCGCCCGATAGCGGAAAAATCAATCACGGCGATACGATCGTTTTTGGAAATTTTGCCCAGGAAGGCTTGCAATATAAAGAAGATAAAAGAGCCATTGAATATGTAAAGGATTTCGCCGAGTTTTTTCCATTAGCTGATGGAAGCAAGATCAGCGCATCACAGTTCATGGAGAAATTTGGATTTACGGCGCAACAACAATTTACCCCTTTGAGCAAATTGAGCGGTGGCGAAAAAAGAAGACTTCATCTGCTGAGTATTCTTTTTAAAAATCCTAACTTTTTGGTTCTTGATGAGCCCACCAATGATTTGGATCTGCAAACATTAAGAACATTGGAAGATTTTTTGCAGGATTTTCCCGGCTGTATTTTGATCGTTAGCCACGACCGCTATTTTATGGACCGGCTTGTGGATCATCTTTTCGCTTTTGAAGGAAATGGTGAAATACGCGACTTCCCCGGAAATTATTCCCAGTACAGAATCTGGAAACAATTGGAAGAAAATGCTGAAGGAAAAATAGAAAAGGCTGTGATCGAAAAACAGAAAGCGGAAAGTATAAAGCCGAAGCCTGAAGCCAGTGAAAAACAAAAGTTATCTTTTAAAGAAAAAACAGAATTTGAAAAATTAGAAAAAGAAATTGCAGAGCTGGAAAAAGAAAAGAAATTGCTGGAAGTTAAGCTGAACAATGGTTCTATGGATTTTGAAAAGCTCCAGGAAACCTCTGAAAGGATAAGCGATCTTATCGTTCTTATTGATAAAAAAGAATTGCGCTGGCTCGAATTAAGTGAAAGAGCGGAAGTATAATATCTGAATTTAAAATTTCCGATTTACTGATATACAATTTAAGATATAAAAGAATGCTAACAGCAAACGAACAAATAGCGCATTTTTACAAATAGGTTACAGGAATTAGATCAAAATAAAATGGACGGATTTTTTGGATTCAAAAGAAAAAACCAAGCAATGAGAAACTGGTTTGCATCTGATCGTGTTTTTAATTCACTTTATCCGCAACCCATACAGGAAGTGGCAGAAAAACATTGGACGCCACTTGCTGTTGCAGAAAAAGCTGCTGCGTTTTTGGCTGCTTCATCTCATGCAAAAGTTTTAGATATTGGCAGTGGCTCCGGCAAGTTTTGTTTAACGGCTGCACATAATCATCCGCTATCTCTGTTTTATGGCATTGAGCAAAGAGCCAACCTGGTAGCGCTTTCCAGGGAATTGGCAGAAAAACTAAAATTGGAAAATGTTTTCTTTATCTGCGATAATATTACCAACATTGATTTTGCCAATTATGACAATTTTTATTTCTACAATTCTTTTTATGAGAATATAACCGGCACACAAAAGATAGATTTTAGTGTAAAATATTCTGAAGAATTATACAATTACTACAACCGGTATTTATTCAGGCAACTCGCAAAAAAATCTGCGGGAACAAGGCTGGTAACTTATCATAGTTTTGGCAGTGAGATTCCTGCTGAATATGAAGTAGTACATACGGATTACAATGAGTTCTTAAAATTTTGGATAAAAGTTTAAAGCATTCATTATGAATATTTTCAGAAAAATAATCACTGCGGCTTATCCATTTCGAATGAAAATATCGAAACTAACGGGACTCGGTATTGGGATTTATAAAAACGAAAAGCATGTTGATGCCACAGAAAACTTTTATTCATTAAAAGCAAGACTATCTACCGGCGAAGAAGTAAATTTTGAAAAGTTTAAAAATCAAAAAGTTTTAATTGTAAATGTGGCAAGTGAATGCGGATTTACTCCACAATATTCAGCGCTTGAAGAATTGCATCAAAAAAATAAAACCCTTGCTATACTTGCATTTCCGGCAAATAATTTTGGTAAACAGGAGCCCGGAAATGACAGCGAGATAAATAGCTTTTGCGAAATTAATTACGGAGTAACCTTTCCGTTGTTTCAGAAGAATGATGTAATTGGGAATTCAAAACAACCGGTTTATCAATGGCTGACTGATAGAAATAAAAACGGATGGAACGGCATGGAACCGAAATGGAATTTTTATAAATACCTCGTCGATGAAAAAGGAAATTTAGCCGCGATATACTCATCGTCGGTTTCGCCATTGGACATTTCTTTTCTTGATAAAAAGTACTGAGGTTATAACTCATGTTTTTTGAAAAGAAAAAATTGCCTTATTTCTTTGCTTACCAAAAATATTTCTCCGTTTTGAAGAAAAAGTGCTTGTATGTTATTCGCTTTTATTTCCTCCAAAAAAACCTCCAAATTTCTCTTTAACAAATTCCTCAGCACCGGGAACAAAATCCCTGATCTCATTCATAATGTTTCCACTATCAGCGGTGGTGGATTGTATATCAGCAGGAGTAGTTCCAGGCGCAGATGGAGTGGTCCCCGATTGGAATAGATTATCTACAGCACCAGCTACCATCGGAAATTTTTCTTTGATATAACCGGTAATAGTAGTTAAAATGCCACGCGATTGTTCAGGAGTAAGGCCATGAATATCTTGCAATTTTTGAATTAGCTCTTCCATTTTAATTTTTTTTAGGTTATAAATTTCACTACTACAAAGTAACGGTTTTATTAAAGATATTTTAAAATATTTAGGCAAGATAATCATCCAGGAAAGAAAGCTGCTGTGCAGTTTTTTTTACTAAAACATTCGGAATTATTTATAAAAAAACTGCAATAACATCGTTTACTTTTGCACCCGTGAAAAAGAAAAAAATTATTTTGGAAAATGTTCCCGTTACCGCCTACGCTGCCGAAGGCAAAGCACTGGCGCGAATAGAAGGAAAAGTAATTTTTATCGAGGGCGCTGTGCCTGGTGATGTAGCAGATGTTTTAATTACAAAAAATAAGAAAGACTGGGCAGAAGGAAAAGTTTCAAAAATAAAGGAATTCAGCCCGGAAAGAGTAACCCCTTTTTGCATTCATTTTGGTACTTGCGGAGGTTGCAAGTGGCAAATGCTTCCTTATGAAAAGCAGTTACAATACAAGGAACAGGAAGTAAAAGATGTGATAAAAAGAATTGGCAAAATTGAAACTTTTATATTGCCAATTCGTGGTTCTGAAAAAACGATTCATTACAGAAATAAACTGGAATTCACTTTTAGTAATAAGAAATATTTAACACAGAAAGAATTTTCCGTTCTCGGCGAAGATGAATGGCCGGGAGGTGCCCTGGGATATCATGTTCCCAAACTGTACGATAAAATAATTGACATCCGGGAATGCTGGCTGATGGATGAGGAGAATAATCTTATCAGAAATACGCTTCGTGAATTTGCAGAAAAAAACCATTATTCTTATTATGACATCAAAGAGCACAAAGGTTTTTTGAGAAATGTAATTATTCGCAGTTGTACTACCGGCGAATTAATGGTAAATCTTTTTTTTGGAAATGAGGACAAAGAAAAACGGGAAAAGATTTGTAATTATTTGTTAGAACAAGTGCCGCAAATTACCACGTTGCTTTACACGATCAACCAGAAATGGAATGATAGTATGGACGGACTGGAGCCGCAAATTTTTTCGGGAAAAGGCTTTGTAATTGAAAAGCTGGGAGATTTTAATTTCAAAATTTCTCCCAAATCTTTTTTTCAAACAAATACAAAGCAGGCAGAAGTTTTATATAATGTGGTCAAAGATTTTGCGGCATTAACAGGAAAAGAAATCGTTTACGATCTTTATTGCGGCACAGGAAGTATCGGAATTTTTTTAAGCAACGACGCAAAAAAAATCATCGGCGTAGATGTAATTGAAGAGGCAATACATGACGCAAAAGAAAATGCAGAATTAAACAATTTACAAAGCGCCTCTTTCTTTTCCGGTGATGTAATTGAGATTTGCAGCGATGATTTTTTTATGTTGCATGGCAGTCCCGATGTAGTGATTGCAGATCCGCCACGAGCCGGTCTTCATAACAAATTAGTGAATAAATTATTAAAAATTGCTTCTCCAAAAATCGTGTATGTTAGTTGTAATGTAGCCACACAAGCGCGCGATCTTCAACTTCTTCATGAAAAATATGTGGTGGAAAAAATTCAGCCGGTTGATATGTTTCCGCATACGCATCATATAGAATCTGTGGCGCTATTAACTTTGAGAAAAACATAAAAAGTTATTGCTGTACTTTTTCATTTTCTTTTGCCTCGTCTTCTTCTTTCAAATCCATAATTAAATTAGCAACCAGTGCGGTCCATCCTGTTTGATGGCTTGCCCCGAGCCCGCGTAAATTATCGCCATGAAAATATTCATGAAATAACACCAGGTCCGTGTTTTCTTCTTTTTGATAAAACCAATTATAATATCCATTGGTAAGTCGTTCGTTCTTTTCATTTTTCTCAAAAATATGCAAGAGCCGGGCGGATATGTCTTTGCCAACATGCGTGAGGTTGCAATAATTTCCCGATCCTACAGGACATTCCACTTTCAGATCATCCTCATAGAAATATCCAAACGTTCTGAATGCATTGATGAATAGATAATTAATTGGTATCCACACCGGTCCACGCCAGTTAGAATTTCCTCCAAACATATTTGAAGTAGAATCGCCCGGATCATACTGAATCGAATAAGTATGACCCTCAAAGTCAATCGTATAAGGAGTTTCGTAAAATTTAGACAATGCCCTGATCCCGCCTTCCGATAAAAATTCTGATTCATCCAATAATTTTGCAAACAAATCTTTCAGCCGTTCCTGGTCCACCAGTGCAAGAAGTACACCTTCGAAACTTTTTCTTTGCTCGCTGGGCAAATACAGGTTATTTGTTTTGCGATAATTTTGAAACCATTTCATTCGTTTTGTAAAATCAGGAAGCGCATCGAATACCTCTTTTTCGATGACCGTTACAGCAAACAAAGGTGAAAGGCCTACAATAGAACGAATGCGCAATGGAAACGCGTCGGATTTATTCAAAGAAAGTACGTCATAAAAAAACTTGTCTTTGTCGTCCCACAATCCCAGTTCATTCAACGCCTCTGCAATCATCACAAAATGTTCATAAAATTTGGTAGCAGTATCTTCGAATGAAATATCATTTAAGGCAATTTCCAGTGCGATATTCATCATATCCAGCGCATACATGCCCATCCAGCTGGTACCGTCGGTTTGCTCAAGAAGCACGTTGCCCGGCAATATTTCACTCCGGTTAAAAAGGCCGATATTATCCAGTCCGAGAAAGCCTCCTTCAAAAATATTATTACCGTTGGCATCCTTCCGGTTGACCCACCAGGTAAAATTGATGATCAGCTTTTGAAAAATACTTTTAAGAAAAACAAGGTCTTTTTTTCCATATAATCTTTCTTCTGTTTTATAAACCTGCAAGGCCGCAAAAGCATGAACCGGCGGATTTACATCACTAAAATTCCATTCATATGCCGGCAACTGGCCTTGCGGATTCATGTACCATTCGCGCATCAATAGTGTAAGCTGATGTTTGGCAAAAAGAGGGTCAATCAATGCCATAGTAATGCAATGAAAAGCCATATCCCAGGAAGCATACCACTGATATTCCCAATTATCCGGCATGGATAGAACGTCCTGGTTTTTTAAATACTTCCACTCGTGGTTGCGGCCTTCTTCCCGTTCTTCAGAATCAGGTGTGATGCCATCGCTGGTACTGATCCATCTTTCTACATCATAATGATAATACTGCTTGTTCCAAAGCAAACCCGCAAACGCCTGCCGCTGAATATCTTTTTGATCCTGGGTGCAATTTGCCGGATGAATATTTTCATAAAAATCGTCTGCTTCTTTTTTCCTTTTTTCAAAGATCTGTTCAAAATTTTTATGAAAACAATTGGCTAGCTTTTTATTACAAAGCCGCAAATAAATAAGCTTCGATTGCTTTGGTTCAATTTCAAAACAATAGACCGGTGAACATTTGGTGCCTTCTTTTTTATCTTTCAATTTTTGCAAATCAGTACCATGAATGATCGCTTCATGGAAAGCATCTTTTACAAATTCACTTTTGTTTGGCCTGTCAAAAAGCTTTTCAAAATTGGTTTCATTTTCTGTAAAAAGAACTGCATTAGCGGATTGAAAATAAAAATAATAATTGCCGAGCGATTTATGTTGTGCTTTTACAGCTTGTTCTGATAAGTAGCTGATACCAGGCTTGCCTTCATTGCCTGCATATTGCCAGCTATTATAAAACCATAAAGTAGGTAAAACCGTAATGGGCGCCTTTTCATTTGCGCGGTTTACGATCTCAATTTTTATAAAAACATCATCACTGTTTTCTTTTGCGTATTCAATAAAAACATCAAAATATTTGTCTTCATTAAAAATACCGGTGTCCAAAAGTTCATATTCCGGTTCCAACTTGCCACGTTTTTTATTTTCTTCTACAAGATTATCATAAGGAAAAGCAGCCTGTGGATATTTGTACAAATATTTCATGTAATAATGTGTGGGAAGATTATCAAGGTAATAATAAAGTTCCTTTACATCTTCACCATGATTTCCCTGCGGATTGGACAATCCAAAAAGCCTTTCTTTCAAAATAGGATCTTTGCCATTCCAAAGAGCCAAAGCGAAGCACAATTGTTGATTGATATCAGAAATTCCACCTAATCCATCTTCGCCCCAGCGATACACACGGCTTCTGGCGTCATCATGTGGAAAATAATTCCATGCGTCACCATTCTTACTATAATCTTCCCGAACGGTTCCCCATTGGCGTTCTGTAAGATAAGGGCCCCATTTTTCCAACGGAACTTCCCGTTTCGCATTTTCCTGTAATCTTTTTATTTCAGCGTTATCCGTGTTTATCATAATTTAAATTAGAATTGTCCTTATTTATGCGTTTACTGCAACTATCATTATCCATTTGTAGAAAATCCCGGGTACAATGTCATGCCGCCGTCCACAAAAACGGTGGTTCCTACCAAATAATCAGAATCGTCGCTGGCAAGCCAAACGGCGACTTTTCCGATATCTTCCGGAAGCCCAATTCGTCCATATGGAATTAGCGTTAATAGTCTTTTCAGCGATTCCTCGGTATCCCAGGCTGGTTTGTTTATTGGGGTTTTAATAGCGCCCGGAGCGATTGAATTAATTCGAATTTTTTTTGGAGCCATCTCCTGTGCCATGCTTTGCATCATCATGTCAATTCCTCCTTTGCTTGATGCGTAATTAACATGGCCGGCCCAGGGAATCACCTGGTGCACGCTGCTCATGCAAATAATTTTGCCTGCAGAGCAACTTCTTTCCGGAACAATACCACGCTTTAAAAATTCTCTAACGGCTTCGCGTGCACACAAAAACTGCCCAGTTAGATTTACATTAAGAACCAGCTGCCAATCATGAAGGCTCATACTTTCCAAAGGCGAATCTTTTTGAATTCCGGCATTATTTACCAGGATATCTATAGTGCCAAATTTTGCAATCATTTGCTGAAACATAGACTGTACTTCACTTTCATTACTTACATCCGCTTTGATCGCCATTGCTTTTCCGCCGTTATCTTCAATTTTCTTTACAACGGCGTCTGCATTCTCAGGATGGGTCACGTAGTTGACTACCACATTTGCGCCGTCATTTCCCAACGCGATCGCTACCGCTTCCCCTATTCCGCTGTTGGCACCAGTTACTAATGCACTTTGTCCTTTTAATTTTTGATTTGTATTCATTTTAAAAAAATTTATTATGGAACGAGCAAGAAATATGCTAAAAGTAAATCACTTGAGTTTCCAACATAAATAAAATCGATTGGCTTTATAACTGGAACGCACGGAAAATTCTTTTTTCTTCTCGGGAATTTCTTTTTTTCACGATTTTTTATTAGCTTAACGCAATCATTTTTCACAAAAAACCCATCTATGAAAAAATTTTTACCCTTATTATTTTTAGCTTCCTCATTCGACGCATCTGCCCAGGTAAATTTTTGCATGCCACCGGAAGCAAATTCCTTTTACAACAATGCTATGCAAAAGATAAAACCTGTTATAAAAAATATCATCATCAGGAACGCGCAAAATTTAAAAGGGCGGCAGGTAAATACGGATAGTCTTTTTACTCAGCTGCAGAAAGAAACTGTTTTAAAAAATAGCAGCAAAGAAAATCTTCAAGCGGTTACCCTTTTAATCATGATCCAGGTTTCTAAAAATGCAGATGCAGATTTAAAAAACCTGGTTATTAATATGCCAAAGAATAAAGTGGCAAATGAAACAGGTGAAAATGCGCAAAGTAAAGTAGCCAGTATTCTAGCCAATAAAAGCGAGATAGCTGAAAGCGTTTCTATTGCTATGAAAAGAATTTCGCCAACGCAGGAAGCTTTCTTGGATAATCTAAAGTAAAACGAAACCGTTGAAAATCCAACGCCATAGATGCATCGTGATTTTTTTATGTAAACAATTGATACTCATTTTACAAAAGCTTGTATTTTGCAGATTTTTTTTAAATTCCTTTAGGAAAAGGGCAGAAATCTTTTTATACTTTTGCAGTTATGGTTAAAAATGCATCATTTAAATTCCTGCTATCATTTTCTTTGCTGCTTTTGTTTTCATTTACTGCCAAAAGCCAGACTGACAGTAGCTTTCACCATCCGAAAGATTCGAAGGATACCGTTTATATGAAGCCCGAGGACACGATCTTTTTAAAACCAGTGGATACCGTTTTGAGGATAAAAAATTTTAGTCCTTATTTTACGCTTCATGTAGATTCTACCCTGGATTACCATTTTGAGATCAATAAAAATCCTGAAGATTATTATTGGTATTTGAAAAATTCTCCGGTTGGATTGAAGATCAACAAAGACAATGGCATTCTTCATTTTAAAGCTGATAAATCATATTTTTTGTCAGGCAAATTAAAATACGACAATGAGTACAAAGTGAAACTGGGTGTACAAAATCTGAATGAACCCGCCGATAAGGTGGATACTACTTTTACGTTATTATTTTACAATACGGATATCGTTCCTTCCAAGATAAAACCAACTGTCACCAACAACCTGGTCATGGATGAAGGAGATACTCTTAGTTTTAAACTGCAATGTGATGAAGGCAGTTTTCCTTTGGAATCGATTACTTTTTTCAGCAATTACCCGATCCGTTCAACCACTCCCATTTCACATTGTGGCGATATTTTTACCTGGATAGCGCCTTATGATTTTATTAAGGATGATGAAAATGTAAAGCAAAAATCTTTGGTTTTGAGTTTTATCGGAGTTGACAAATTTTTCAACCGCGATACTGCAGTAGTGACGGTTAAGGTAAATCAAACGGTGAATTATCCGCAAAGACTATTGGAATACAATAAAATCACGAACACTATTCAAAATTACATACTCACATTAAAAAGCACTTTCCGCGACCTGGACAAAAAGATAAAAAGTACGAAAAATACCCGAACCACTTTTGATCTTACATCTGCCGCCACCTCGCTTGGAGGAACGGTTTTTTCATCAATGACCGATCACGACCTTCAAACTACCGGGAAGATATTACCGAGTGTAGGTGTGGCTTTGGTACCTGTAAAAGAAGCTGTAGCGCCTAATAAAAACGATGAAAAAAACTCGGCATCCCTGGTGCGAAACGACATCAAACGACTCCAATATCTGCTTACTGATAACATTTTGATTGGAGATAAGGATCCGGACATTGTTAAAAAGATCAGCAAAATGAAAGATGAATTGCAACAGGTGCAACTCCAGCTAATTGATGTACCGCTGGTGGATGATAATGTAAATCCGAAAGAGCTGGATGAATATTTTAATAACCCAAAGGTGAACAAGAAATATCGCCTGATGAAAAAATAAAATTTCCACGTTTTCAGCAAACAAAGAAATAACTGATATTTCTATTTCCTGTTAGATTAGTATTTGCCTTTCACAATTAGGGAACCGGGTCGTGCCCATGGCCACCCCAGGGATTACAACGCGCAATTCTTTTGGTTGTAAGCCACAAACCTTTCACAGGACCGTATTTTTTTAACGCTTCAATTCCGTATTGCGAACAGGTGGGTGTGTATCGACAAGATGGGCCCATCCACGGAGAAATAACCAGCTGATACACTTTTATTAAAGCAATAAAAGGAAAGGATAATATTTGTTTTACCGAAAGCATTTAAAATGGTAAAGTTAATTTTATTAAAGTTTTTTAAATGCTAAAGTATCTTGCGAAAAGTAAGATTAAATGCGCCTTTCCCTGGAAATATCTGCAATCAGTACAGCTGCCATTGCCAGAGCCGCATCTTTCAGCATATTTGTCACGTAAAGCATTTTTATATGAACATTAGTGGAGCGAACAATTCCGGGAACATCCACTGAAAACACAATAATTAAAAGTAATAAAGCCAAAAGATAGCCTGCAATTTTTGCATAACGGTCAATAATAAACGCAACTGCCGCCAATAAAAATCCCGCTCCTGATATATAAACCATTACTTTCGAAACAGGTAAAAATGAAGGAACGTTGACCGCCATGTCTTTTGCATGCAAAATATTATTTGCTCCAAAAAAGGCTATGATCACAGCAAAAATGATTATCGCCAGGCGCGTAGAAACAAGAGCTTTCATGATTTTGGTTTATTTAAGTAATTCGAAGATACATTTTTCGTAAGTCATGTTTGCTATTCCACCAGCTGATGTATTCGTCAGCCGTACTCCATTGCAATGAAGTGAAGTTATTTTGTTTTTTAGAAATATGGAATGAAATTTTGTTTATGAAATTCAAGGTAATTTGGCAATTCGCGCTGATAGCTTTACTCTGATTTTGCATTTAAATTCATCTTACTTTTCGTCTTCCTTCCAACTTCAAGTTTATTTCATTTTGCCTGTTTCGCAATCATTTGCAGGCAAACCGGCCGTGGAACTTCAATTTCTTTATTAGTTTTAATTAATAGACCGGTTTCTTTGTCTCTTTTGAAAATGACAATGTTCCTGGAATCCTGGTTTGCAACAAGTAAATAATTTCCTGTTGGATCAATGATAAAATTGCGGGGTCCTTTTCCAAATGTTGATTGAGAACCTTTTACTGTTAGTTTACCCGAAACCGGATCAGTTGAAAAAATGGCGATTGAATTCAGATCGCCGCGGGTGGAAGCATACAGAAATTTGCCATCAGGAGAGATGCAAATTTCCGCCCCATCTTTTCTGCCCACAAAACCATCCGGAAAAGCAGGAATATCCTGTATCTGCGTTAATTTTCCCTGGTTATAATGATAAGCAGTAACAGTTCCGCCCATTTCATGCAAAAGGTACACAAATTTTTTATCGCGTGAAAAAACAAGATGTCTTGGGCCGGTTCCTTTTTCAGATTTTGTGAAGGTAGCAGAAGATATAATAAGCGGTAGTTTAATCGCCGGATCAAACTGATAAGTAATCACTTCATCCAATCCTAAATCGGGAGTCAATAAAAATTTTTCATCAGGAGAAAAAACGGTTTCATGAACATGAGGTTTAGCTATTTCTCCGGAATTTTTATAAACAGAATCATAAATAATTTGGGAGTATGGAGCGACAGTGCCATTTTTATTTATGGGAAATACCGTGGCAGTTCCGCTTGAATAATTTGCGACGGCCAGCCATTTATTATCAGATGTTGTGGAAATATAACAAGGGTCATCGCCGCCGGATGTGGTGGTATTTAAAAAATGAAGTGTTCCCTTTTTTTTATCAAAAGAATAAGCAGTAACTCTTCCCGGATTTAAACCGTTCGTTTCATTTACTGCATACACATATTTTTGATTTTTCGAAATGGTGAGGTAAGATGGATTTGTAACGCTGTCTGTATTGCTTACCCATGTTGCTTCGCCTGTTTGTGAATCAAAATCATAGATATAAATCCCTTTACTGTCTGTATTTGTGTAGGTTCCGACAAATAAATAGTACTTCTGAGCAGAACACGAAAAAAAGAAAAAAAGCAGCAAAAAAGCAATTGGAAATTTTAACGACGGAATTTTTTTATTCATTTTTAAATTATTAAAGTTGGTAATTTTAATTTATGATTTTCGGTTCTTCATTCATCTCCTTTTCACTTCAAATTCTTTAAAAAAAGTTTCCGGTTGGCCGAAAACCATTACTTCTTCGACATCCGCTCTATCTGGCCCCGTCTTGCACCATTTAATAAAATCGTTCACGTCCTTCTCGTCGCCGGTTATCATTGCTTCTACTTTTTCATCGGGCGTATTTTTTATCCATCCCTTTATGTTTAATTTTTCCGCAACTTTTCTTGCTGTTTCTCTAAAAAAAACACCCTGAACTTTTCCAGTGATTAATAAATGCACGGTTTGCATCTTTCAAAGATAGCAATGTTGACAGGAAAATATTCCGGTTGATTATTTGAAATTTGTTTTGCCACTCGTTGCAATTTGCATATTTCTTTCTTCGTTATAACAATAAATGGTCCCTTTTCTATAAAAAAATTGTTCGCTCAACATCCTTTAAATTTTATGTAAATCATAAATTCAGTTTATTTCTTTGTTTACTGATGAAGGATATTTTGCGTGAAATAAAATTGCTTACCTAATGAAAATGTTAACTATTTTACCGCTTCTTTATTTACCATTCAAATTGAATATTTTTGTTTTTTATTACCCAATCAGATGAAAATAGCTACTTCTTTATTATTATTTCTTTTTTCTTTTTCTGCTGCTAATGCCCAGGGATACAAGGTTACCTTACAAACACCGAATTACAAAAGCGGACTCGCTTACCTCACTTATTATTATGGCAAAAACATGAATGTGCAGGATTCTGCAATTGTGAATTCAAAAGGCGTTGCCATTTTTGAGGGTAAAGAAAAAATGCCGCCGGGCGTCTATTCAATTGTATTTCCGGGAAAAAATAAATTGTTTGATTTTTTGGTTGACAAAGGCCAGGTAATTTCCATTAAAGCCGACACAAGTGATTTAATTAACAAAACGGAAGTTACCGGTTCAAAAGAAAACATTCTTTTTCAGCAGTATCAAAAGTTTGTAGCTTCCAAAGGAAAACTATTGCAGGATGAAGTGGAAGCGTATAAAAGATCCACAAATAAAACGGACAGTTCCCTTCATGAAAAAAAGTACCAAGCACTGAATGAAGAATTAAATAATTACCGCGATAAAATTATTAAGGAACATCCGGAATCTATGCTGGCAACGCTTTTGACAAGCATGAAACCAGCACAGGTTTTAAACACTCATCCTGTTACTCATCAAGATTCTTTGGCAAATTATCAATATTATAAAAAGCATTATTGGGACGGAATTACGTTTATGGATGATCGTATCATTCGCACACCTTTCTTTTTGCCAAAGCTTGAAGATTATTTCAGAAACATCGTTCCACAAGCTCCTGATTCTATCATTAAAGAATCGGATTATTTATTGTTACTCGCAAGATCTTCTCCTGAGATGTATAAATTCTTGTTGAACTGGCTTACTGATGAATACATCAATCCAAAATACATGGGTCAGGATGCAGTGTTTGTGCATCTTTTCGAAAAATATCATTCAAAAGGCGTTTCAAACTGGCTGAACGAAAAACAGCTGACCACCATTTCTAACCGCGCTTATATGCTGATGTCGAACCTCATAGGCGAACAGGCGGCGGATCTTCAAATGACGGATGCGAAAGGGAACAATGTGCCGTTATATAATATTAAATCCGATTATACTGTTGTAGTTTTTTGGGATCCTACGTGTGGGCATTGTCGTGTCCAGGTTCCTCGGCTCGATTCCATCTACAATGCAAAATGGAAAAATGAAGGAGTAAAAATGTATGGTGTGCTGACAGAGACAAAAGACCTGGAGCAATGGAAAGATTTTATCAAAGAAAACAAAATGGAAAACTGGATCAATGTGTATGAAACAGAGGGTCAAAGAAAAATGATCGAACAGGCAAAAGCACCTTCTTACAAACAATTGTATGATGTGATCCAAACGCCAACCATTTATCTTCTTGATAAGGATAAAAAAATTATTGCCAAGAAATTGACGTTGGAGCAAATGGATGATGTATTGGATATGAAAATAAAAAATCAAGCCACAAAACGGGCTGAAAATGTGCTTAAATAAATTCTACATTCACGCATACAATCTTCTAAAAAATACTAAATGAAAAAACTGTTTCTTGGTGTTGCATGTAGTTCATTTATTTTGATATCTTATAGCCAAACGCTTTTTACTTACGGCAATCATTCCGTAAAAGCTGATGAATTCTTAACTGCTTTTAATAAAAATAAAACCACATCAACAGACAGTGTACAGGCACTTCGCGATTACCTGGATCTTTATATAAAATTTAAACTAAAAGTTCAGGCTGCAAAGGATATGCGTTTTGATACGCTTCCTTCAATGAAAGCGGATGTGCAAAATTTTCGCAGCCAGGTACAGGATAATTTTCTGGATGATGAAAAGGAAGTAAACCGTTTGGTAAATGAAGCTTTTGATCGCAGCCAGAAAGATATTCATGTAGTTTATTATTTCGTAAATAATAACCAAATCTCAGATTCGGGAAATGAATTGAAAACCATTGAGAATTTTGCAAAAGAATTAAGAAGTAGTGAAAAAAACGAAGCTGCAATTTTTGCAAAAGCAAACGCAAACACTGACATAAAAATTCAAAAAAGTGATGTAGGATATATCACAGTTTTTTCATTGCCTTATATTTTTGAAAATATCCTTTACTCATTAAAACCTGGCGAATCAAGTCTTCCTGTTGCAACAAAAAAAGGATGGTATGTTTTCAAGAATGCGGGCGAAAGAAAAGCAGTTGGAAAAATTACCATCGCGCAGATTTTATTCGCTGTGCCCGAAGATTTGGACCAGCAAAGAGCAGCAACAAAGAAACTTGCTGATTCTGTATATAATGCATTATCGAACGGGAGTGATTTTGCGACATTAGCAAAAGAATTTAGCGACGACAAAAACACCTATTTGAATGGTGGGATAATGCCGGAATTTGGGACAGCCAAATATGATTCTGTTTTTGAAAATCATGCATTTTCACTCAAAAAAGATGGCGAAATTTCTAAACCTTTTGAAACAAAATTTGGCTATCACATCATCAAACGAATTTCTGCAACACCAATTCCTGACACAAAAACTGAGGAAGCATTTGCGAACCGTTTGAAGCAGCAAGTTATGAAAGACGGCCGGATTCAGGTCGCCAAAGACAAATTTTTAAAAGAAATATTACCTGTTATCGGCTATAAAAAAAATAACGTGAGCGAAGAAGATTTATGGCGGGTAAGCGACAGTTCTCTTTTGCGAAATAAAAATATAACAGCTGGAAATGTGAATGAAAACACCGCTTTATTTACTTTTAATGATCATAAAACGGTAAAAGTCGCAGATTGGATTCTTTATTTGAAAAATTCAAATGCTATCGTCACAAATGACCATAGTTCTTACAAACAATTGTTTCCTCAATTCGTTAAAACATCCGCATTTTCAAATTACGCTTCCCGGTTGCAAAATTATAATGTTGCTTTTAAAAACCAGGTGGAAGAATTCAAAGAAGGCAATATGCTTTTTGAAATCATGCAACAAAAAGTGTGGAACAAAGCCGCGGAAGATACTGCTGGATTAATAAAATATTACAATGCACACAAGGAAAAGTATTCCTGGACAAACAGTGCAGATGCGATTATTTTTTCCTGCGCAAATAAAACGGTAGCCGATAACGCCATCGCACAATTAAGAAGAAGAAAAACATGGCGCGAAGTAGTAGCAAATGACCCGACACAAATACAGGCAGATTCAGGCAGATATGAACTGGGCGCAATCCCCGTGATTGACAGAACAATTTTCAGGGACGGATTAATCACGTTGCCGGTTATCAATAAAAATGACGGCACCGCGGTATTTGCTCAAATTATCAAAGTATATCCGGATAGTGAACCAAAAAACTTCCAAAACGCACGCGGAATGGTAATCAACGATTATCAAAATTATTTAGAAGAAAAATGGATTGCTGAATTAAAGAAAAAATACCCGGTTAAAATCAATGCAAAAGTATTTGATTCTTTATTGCATAATACTGCTTTCTAACCTTTGATCGCTTTTATTCCCGGTAATTCTTTTCCTTCAAAATATTCGAGCAAAGCTCCGCCGCCGGTGGAAACATAACTCACTTTATCAGCGAGGCCGAATTCATTGATGGCTGCAACACTATCGCCGCCACCGACTAAACTGTAAGCGCCGTTTTCGGTGGCTTTTGCAATCGTTTCTGCAATCGCTTTTGTCCCTGCCTGGAATTTTTTCATTTCAAAAACGCCCATCGGTCCGTTCCATAAAATGGTTTTGCTTTCCATAATGGTCTTGGTAAAAATCTTTATCGATTCGGGTCCGATATCCAATCCCATCCAACCTTTTTCAATATGATCGTTGCTCACAATTTTTGTATCCGCATCTTCTGAAAATTTATTGGCAACGACGCTGTCAACCGGCAAAAGGAATTGTACGTTTTGTTGCTTTGCTTTCGATAAAATATCATTTGCCAGATCCAGTTTGTCTTCTTCACAAAGGCTGCTTCCAATTTCTTTTCCTTGTGCTTTTAAAAATGTGTAAGCCATACCACCACCGATAATAATGTTGTTTGCTTTCTTTAATAAGTTCTCAATGATCTCAATTTTGTCAGACACTTTAGCGCCGCCAAGAATCGCCGTAAATGGTTTTTCAGAACTATTCAAAACTTTTTCAGCGTTTGAAACTTCGGCATTCATCAACAAACCAAACATTCTCTTATCCGCAGGGAAAAACTGAGCAATAACCGCTGTGGAAGCATGCGCGCGATGTGCAGTGCCAAATGCATCATTTACATAAACATCGCCCAGTGAAGCAAGTTTTTTTGCGAATTCTTCATTTCCTTTTTCTTCTTCTTTATAGAAACGAAGGTTTTCTAAAAGCAATACTTCGCCTGGTTTTAAATCTTTTGCTTTTTGTTCTGCTTCTGACCCGATGCAATCATTCGCAAACAGAACCGTAACGCCCGGTAATAATTCTTTTAAATGTGGCAATAAATGTTTTAAAGAAAATTTGCCTTCAGGACCACCTTTTGGTCTTCCCAAATGCGACATCAGAATTACACTTCCTCCATCTTCAAGAATTTTTTTAATGGTCGGAATGGCGGCGCGCATCCTGGTGTCATCAGTGATATGAAAGTTCTCATCAAGCGGAACATTAAAATCAACTCTTACGAGTGCTTTTTCATTTTTGAAATTGTGGTCGGAAAATTTGCTCATGGTTATTTTGTAATTTCGATTAACGTTTCATCCGTTTCGGAAAAAATCTGAATAACTTTTTCCACGGATTTAAATTATTTGTTTCAAGGCTTTGTTTGAAATGTTTCCTACGTTCAAATAAACAATTTTGGGAGCAGGAAATATTTCTTCTGAAAGATTTTTAAAGTCAACATCTTTTGAAGTAATTACAACTGTATTAAACCTTTTTACTGCTTTTTTGAATACAATACTATCTTCTTCTGTACTATAATTCGGTTCATCAAATGACTTTGCAGAAACAGCAAAATCTTTGATGAGGCAAATAGCCATTACGGGAGAAAGATTTACATCGATCCAAAACTCCAAATTATTTTGTTGCATCTAACTTTACAGTAATTATAGAATGATTCACTTTACTTTGCGCATACTCAAGCGCAGCAACAATATCTTCTCTTTCCAGGCATGGAAAATCAGCAAGAATTTCATCGAACGTCATTCCTGCAGCCAAATAGCCAAGTATATCAGCAACCGGAAACCTCATTTCGCGGATAATAGGCTTCCCATTAAATATTCCCCGATTTGTTGTAATTCTATCTGCTAATTGCATTTTAGATTTATTTTGACACTTCAAATTTAGACAAAAATCCCTGCCCCAAATGAAATAAAGAAATTACTTATCTAAAAGAGCAGTTACAAAATTTTAGTTTTGTTATTTTGTTCTTTACAATATTCACCATTACAATTGACCCAAATGAAAAGTATTAAAGATCAATTTTTATTAGACCACGAAATCAGGTATTTAAATCACGGTTCATTTGGCGCATGTCCGAAGCCAATATTAGAGAATTACCAGTTTTGGCAAAATACACTGGAACGCGAACCGGTTCAATTCATCACGAAAACGGCTCCGGAAGCTTTGTCCGTGTCCAAGCAGGCATTGGCAAAATATATCGGCTGCGATGCGGAAGATTTTTTCTTTATTTCCAATCCGACAATGGCGATAAACCAGGTGGTAAAAAGTTTGAATTTAAAAGCCGGTGATGAAGTTTTAACGACCAACCTGGAATATGGCGCGATTGATAAAACATTTGAATTTTATTCTAAAAAAAACGGCTTCACTTACCGCAAGCAAAACATTTCCTTGCCATTAATTTCTAAAGAAATATTTCTTGAAGAATTCTGGAAAGGATATCACGAAAACACGAAAGCGATTTCCATCGGACAATGTACCAGCGCAACAGCATTGATTTTCCCGGTGAAAGAAATCTGTGAACGCGCGAAAGAATTGGGATTGATCACGATTGTTGATGGCGCACATATTCCTGGGCATATACATTAAATCTGGCAGAAATAAAAGCGGATTTTTATACCGGCACCCTACACAAATGGTTGCTTGGTCCAAAAGGATCTACTTTTTTGTATGTAAATAAAAGTTTTCAAAACATGATCGAACCGTTGACCATCAGTTGGGGTTATGAAGCAGCCAATTCAACAAAATCAAAATTTTTGGAAGAGAATGAAATGCAGGGTACGAGAGATATTTCGGCTTTTTTGACCGCACCTGCAATCATGAATTTTTTTGAAGAAAATCAAATGGAACAAAGGCAGGCGCAATGCAGAAAAGTGGTGCTGGAACAATATCCTGAATTTTACGAACTTTTAAAAACAAGACCGTTATGCCCGGTGTCTGAAGAATTTTTAGGACAAATGTGCAGCATTGCAATCAGAACGGATAATCCTGCTCAATTAAAAGAGACTTTGTACAACGATTATAAAATAGAAATACCGGTCATGCAACGGGGAAATGAAAATTATTTGCGTATTTCTTACCAGGTTTATAATTCTCCCGATGATCTGGAATATTTAAAAGAAACAATTAAGAAATTAAATCACTTTTTTAAATAAATAGAAATCAGCAAACAAACGATTAGTTGCATTTTCAATTTTATGAAATAAAAAATTCGCTGATTCTGTAAACAGAAAACTAATCAGCAAACAAGGAAATAATCACATTTCCTATTTTTGACAGTATAAAATCGGGCTGTATATAAAATCATGCATTCGAAATCTCTTCTTATGAAAAGTGCTTCAAAAATGTACTTCAAAAAAATTTGTTCAAATAAATATTTCCCTACTATATTTGTAGGATATCAATTATGACACATTCCCAGATCATACTCCAATTTTTATCCGTCGGCAATACCTGCATGTGTATCCGTTGTATGCCGTAAGGCATTCCACTTTTCATACCATCCCCTCAAAGGCATATGCCCTTTTATTCATAAAATCATTTCATCTTTAACTTTATAAATCTTCATTTATGAGCTCTCAACATTTTGAAACTTTACAACAACATGCTGGCCAGGAGCCAGATCCAACAACCGGTTCACGCGCGGTTCCCATTTACCAGACCACGTCTTTTACATTTAAAAATTCCGAACATGGCGCAAATCTTTTTGCCTTGAAGGAATTTGGAAATATTTATACCCGTATTATGAATCCGACTACCGATGTTTTTGAAAAACGTGTAGCGGCTTTGGAAGGCGGTGTTGCAGGACTCGCAACCTCTTCAGGGCAAGCGGCTCAATTTCTTGCTTTGACCAATATTATGGAGTCTGGCGATAATTTTGTCAGCAGTCCTTTTTTGTATGGCGGTTCTTTTAATCAGTTTAAAGTTTCTTTGAAAAGGCTCGGTATCGAAGCAAGGTTTTCAAAAGATAACAATGTTGAAAATTTTGAAAAGCTGATTGATGATAAAACAAAAGCGCTTTACACAGAAACGATCGGAAATCCGGACTTCAATATTCCTGATTTTGATAAACTTTCGGCATTGGCTCAGAAATATGATTTGCCGTTGATTGTGGATAATACTTTCGCTTGCTGCGGTTATCTGTTTCGGCCATTGGAGCATGGTGCACATGTAGTGGTTCAGGCGGCTACCAAATGGATTGGTGGACATGGAAACAGTATCGGTGGCGTAATTGTAGATGGAGGAAATTACAATTGGGGCAATGGAAAGTATCCGGCCTTCTCAGAACCGTCTGAAGGATATCATGGCCTGGTTTTCAATGATGTTTTTGGAAGCAAAGGACCGTTTGGAAATATTCAGTTTATCATCAGGGCAAGAGTGGAAGGTTTACGCGATTTTGGACCAGCTATTTCTCCGTTCAATTCTTTCCTGTTGATCCAGGGTTTGGAAACGTTGTCTTTGCGTGTTCAACGCACTGTAGAGAACGCTTTGGCTTTGGCTCAGTGGCTCGAACAACATCCAAATGTCGAAAAAGTAAATTATCCCGGCCTTGAAAGCAGCCCCCATTATGCGAATGCAAAAAAATATCTGAAACATGGCTACGGCGGTGTTCTTTCTTTTGAAATAAAAGATGGAAAAGAAAACGCAACTAAGTTTGTAGATAATTTAAAAATGATCAGTCATCTTGCGAATGTCGGGGACACAAAGACCTTGATTATTCAGCCTTCTGCAACCACTCATCAGCAATTATCGGATGCCGAACAATTGTCTGCAGGTGTTACGCCCGGACTTCTTCGCGTATCTCTCGGCATTGAGCACATTGATGATATCAAAGCGGATATGCAGCAGTCTTTTGAAAAAGTATTTGCAAAATAAGAATTAAAGGGTGCCAACCTTACAAAAGGTATTTTTAAGCTGAAAAACATTTTTGAAGGTTGGCAAGCTTGATGCAATGGAGCACTCAGTTTGAAAAGGTTTTTTCAAAATAATAGAACATAAAATTTAATTTTGTAGCCCTGAATTACAACCATGCAGAAAGCATGGTTGTAATTTTATTTTTCTTTAAATATTCAATCGAAAGAATTTGACTTACGATATTTTTCATGTGGATAATCCAATCACTCTTGAGTCGGGAAAGGTCGTTCCAAAATATCATTTAGCATACACCACCTATGGAAAATTAAATTCTCAAAAGGATAATGTTGTGTGGATTTTTCATGCGCTAACCGCTAACAGCAAACCTTCTGAATGGTGGCCGGGCCTGGTCGGAGAAGGTAAATTATTTGATCCGGAAAAGTATTTTATCGTTTGTGTAAATATGCCGGGAAGCTGCTATGGAAGTACCGGCCCGCTTGATAAAAATCCGGAAACAGCAGAAATTTATTATCATGATTTTCCTTTTTTTACGCCGCGCGATATGATCCGGTCGTATCAGCCTTTGAGGGAATTTCTGGGAATCGAAAAAATAAAGATTGGCATTGGAGGTTCGATGGGCGGACAACAATTATTGGAATGGGCGATTCAAGAGCCGGAACTTTTTGAAAACATCTTTCCAATAGCAACGAATGCGCGGCATTCTGCGTGGGGCATTGCTTTCAACGCTTCACAAAGAATGAGCATTGAAGCAGACGGCACATGGAAAGAAAAAAATCCGGAAGCGGGAATGGAAGGAATGAAAGCGGCGAGAAGCCTCGCGTTGATTTCTTACCGTCATTATGAAACCTATCATGCGAGCCAGAGCGAACATCACATTGATAAAATAGAAAATTACAAAAGCGAATCGTACCAAAAATACCAGGGCGAAAAACTCGGAAAAAGATTCAATGCATTCAGCTATTATTTTTTGAGTAAAGGAATGGATTCTCACAATGTGGGCCGCGGTCGTGGAAGTATTGAAAATGCGTTGCAACGCATCAAAGCAAAAACAACAGCCATCGGCATTACAACCGATATTTTATTTCCGGTGAATGAGCAGGAATTCATTGCTGAAAATGTACCCGATGCTTCTTTCTTTTCTATTAACTCTCTTTATGGGCATGATGGATTTTTGTTGGAATATGAGCAGATAGAAAATATAATTACAGAGTCATTGGACAGGCCGAAAGTTTGACAATGCAGTAAACGAAGAAATAGATGGAATTTGTACTTTTAAAAGTACGATCGCTTTTCAATAAAACATCCTTTTTACCTGTTACATTATCTAACAGGTATTTTTGTAAATAAACTTTTCCAATCAACCTCACAAAATTTACTCTCATTATATTTGCAGCCTTATGGCAAACGAAACGAATAATTTCAGTGAGATCATCGCGCATTGCAAGGAATATGGATACATCTTTCCTTCCAGCGAAATTTATGACGGATTAAGCGCTGTATATGATTACGGGCAAAATGGCGTGCAACTGAAAAAAAATATCCGCGATTACTGGTGGAAAAGCATGACCCAGTTGCATGAAAATATTGTAGGAATTGATGCCGCGATTTTTATGCATCCGCTTACCTGGAAAGCAAGCGGACACGTAGATAATTTCAGTGATCCGATGATTGATAATAAAGACAGTAATAAGCGCTATCGCGTGGATCACCTGATAGAAGCTTATGCAGATAAACTGGCACATGAAGGAAGAAAGGAAGAAGAATACGCATTGCTGAAAAGAATGGATGAATTGTTATCAAAGGATGATTTTACAGGATTAAAGAATTTAATTGAAGACAATAATATAACTTGTGCAGTTAGCGAAACGTGCAACTGGACAGAAATTCGGCAGTTTAATTTGATGTTTGACACGCAGCTTGGAAGCGTATCCGGCGAAGCTGATAAGATCTATTTACGTCCGGAAACGGCGCAGGGAATTTTTGTAAACTTTTTAAATGTGCAAAAGACCGGAAGAATGAGAATTCCATTCGGAATAGCGCAAACCGGAAAAGCTTTTAGAAATGAAATTGTAGCCCGGCAATTTATTTTTCGCATGCGTGAATTCGAGCAAATGGAAATGCAGTTTTTTGTGAGACCTGGCAGCGAATTGCAGTGGTATGAATATTGGAAAGAAGCAAGATTGAAATGGCATGAAAGTCTCGGTATTCCCGCGGAAAAATTGCGCTATCACAATCATGTGAAACTCGCTCATTATGCTAATGCCGCTGTCGATATAGAATATGAATTTCCGTTTGGTTTTAAAGAACTGGAAGGAATTCATTCGCGCACAGATTTTGATTTGAAGCAACATGGTGAACTGAGCAAAAAGAAACTCCAATATTTTGATAATGATTTAAAAGAAGATGGAAAGCCTTACGGAAATTATATTCCTTACGTGGTTGAAACTTCTGTTGGTTTAGATCGTTTGTTCCTCACCGTTATATCGATGTCTTATGCAGAAGAAAAATGGACGAAGGAAGATGGCACCGACGACAGCCGCGTAGTTTTAAGAATTCCTGCCAAGATTGCTCCTTATAAACTAGCTATTCTTCCATTAGTAAAAAAAGATGGCTTGCCGGAAATAGCAAAACAATTGATGGAAGAATGCAAAGAAAGCTTTTATACTTTTTATGAAGAAAAAGACAGCATCGGCAAGCGTTACAGAAGAATGGATGCGATAGGAACGCCTTTTTGCGTGACAATAGATCATCAGACGAAAGACGATAATACGGTAACGATTCGTTACAGAGATACCATGTTACAGGAAAGAATTTCACTGGCGGATGTAAGAAAACTGGTGTTGGAAAAAATTAGCTAATACGTTTCGTCTTTTGTTATTTTAATACGCCACATTTTCTGCAACCGGTTTGTGCGTTTGCGTATTTACGGTTGCCTTCAAATCGTTTAAAATCATATAAAGTCCAAAGTTTGTTCTGTTGATATAGATGAAATGTTTGACGCCACGTGGTTGTTTAAATTCGGACATTTTGGTAATTTTATCACTCCATGCATACAAGTCATCAAAAAATTTCGGTTTGCTGAAATCAAACGTTTCGCTGCTGTATGGCAGCGCAAATAAACTGATCATTTCTTTGTAAGATTTATAATAAAACTCCACTTGCTGATCAGTATCGTTCGATTGAATTAATCCGAGTTTTCTAAAAGCTTCGATGCTTGCTTTTTTAACATTCAGAAGGCCATTCCAGACCAGGTTAAAAAATGGATTATAAAAATCGTCGGGAATTACCTTAATGCAACCAAAATCAATAATGGCTAGTTTTTCATCAGGAGTGATTAAAAAGTTTCCGGGGTGCGGATCGGCATGAACCGCTTTCAATTCGTGTTGCTGAAAATTATAAAAATCCCATAACGCCTGGCCGATCTTATTTCGTAATTTTTGAGAAGGATTGGTTAATAAAAATTCTTTCAAATGCAGTCCTTCCATCCAATCCATCGTAATAATTTTATCAGACGATAAATCAGGATAATAAGTAGGAAAAACGGTATTTTTTAATTTGCTGCAGGCTCTGGAAAATTCAATTGAACGATGTACTTCCAGTTTGTAATCCGTTTCTTCAAGCAATCTTTCCTCGACTTCTTTTATGTAAATATTCAACTCTTTTTCACTTACTCCCAGCAATCTGAAAGCAAACGGTTTTACCATTTTCAAATCTGAAGAAATGCTGTCGGCAACTCCGGGATATTGAACTTTTACCGCCAGTTTTTTACCATGTAACATCGCCTGGTGCACCTGGCCAATAGACGCGGCATTTGTAGAAACCGGATTAAATGAATCAAATATTTTTTCAGGCGATTTGCCAAAACTTTTAACAAAAGTGCGGGTAATCAACGGCCCGGAAAGCGGTGGCGCGTTATATTGTGATTGTGAAAATTTATTTACATAAGCCTTTGGAAGCATGTTCCGGTCCATGCTCAGCATCTGCGCAATTTTTAAGGCAGATCCTTTTAATTCGCTCAGAGAATTATAAATATCAGACGCATTGTCTTCATTCAATTCATCACGGTTCAGATCCGGATTGAATAATTTTTTAGAATAGTGCTTTATGTAATTGCCACCGATCTGAAAACCTGTTTTTACAAATTTCGCAGAACGTTCTACTTTCGTAGCAGGCATGGATTCCTGAAGTTTCATGTTTTTAAATGCCCATTTTTTCTCTCAACTTGCCGTTTCTTGCTAAAAATTTTCCATACTCAAAAAGATTGTCGATGGGTGAGCGCTGGAATAAATCGAAAGCCACATTGATACCTTTTTCAATTGCTTCATCTGTTTTTTCAAAATCGTTGCTGTCATCTTCTGCCCAAAAATTCACGATAAAAAGAAACTGCATCCAAAGACCGTCTTTATATCTTTTTGCAAAAAATTTGCGCTGTGCCAATTCGCCTGAATCAAGCCCTTCGTTGATTACTTCTTCTGCGAAATTTTCAAAAACCGGTTTAGCGGCCGATAATATTTCAGGCGGCGATAATCTTTTAGTCTGTTTTTTCAATGTATAAATAATAAAGCTGCGCTTTGTTTTTAACAGCTCAATATAACTGTAAAAAAATGATAGAATTTTTTCGCGGGATGAATATTCCATCCATATTTCCTGCTCTTTTATTTTCTCAACCGCTTCAAGCGTAAGTGTAGCCCACACAGACTTTTCTATTGAAACAAAAGAAGCAAAATAATTGTAAAAATCGGCTTCGGAAATACCCAGTTTTTTTGCAAAATCATAAACTGATTTTGGAGGTTCATTATGCGTTAAAACATAATCGATATATGCTTCACGGATTTGTTCCGAACTTATTAAAGGTTTGCTGATTGCTTTTGCCATAAACTTTATTTTTGAAAATTACGTCTGAAATTTTTCCTCGTTGATGGAAAAATTTTATTGCTATAAAGGTACGCGGTTAAATTTATTGCGATCGCTGCATTTTGTCTCAAATTGAGACAGAGATTATATTTTAACAAATTAATGAGTTGCAAGTTGAGTACTCAATAGTGAGTTTTGAATGATAAATGATTGCGAACATGGAGAATATAGATTCTCAGCTACATTTTTCATTTATCTTTGATAGAATGTAGATTCATAAAAAATCTAATCAGCAGAATAAGAAATAATGCCAATTCATATTTTGAATTGGTTCTTTTTATAACGACACAAAATCCGCAAAAAAATGAAAAAAATTCTCATTCCGTGTTTACTGATGCTCATTTCATTTGGTATTAAAGCACAGGATGCCTCCGTGAAAACAGCCGAAAAGTTTTTAGAGTTATATAATGCAGGCCAATACGATATGGCTGATTCAATGGAAGCGCCAAAGTTTAAGGAAACTATGCCACTTTCTACTCCGGCGCAATTTCAACGAATGTTAAACCAATATGGAAAATTTGAAAAGCTGATTTCCACACAATCAAATTTAGTGGATGATTATTACGATGTAAAACTGAACACTTCTTATACAAATGCGGATATCTCTTTCAGATTTGCTGTGGGAAAAGAGGACGGCTTAATACGCTATTTTGCACTTGACAAAATCACGCGTAAGTAATAACCGGAAGATAAATATCTGATAAGATAAATATTCTTCTAAGACAGATTTTATGAAAAGGGAACTTACATCGTGGTACAGTCCATCGGTGAATAAAGAGATGCCTATCGCTACTTACGGCGATTACGGATTTGCACTTTTGCTGATTCCAACCGCCGCTGCCGATTACCTGGAATATGAGCGCTTTCAGCTGATTGATTCAATTGCACCCCATATTAATTCAGGAAAAGTGAAAGTTTTCTCTATCAACAGCATGAACAATGAAAGCTGGATGAATAACAATATGCTGGGTGAGCATAAAGCAATGCGGCACAATCAATTCAACGAATATGTTTTTAATGAAGTAATTCCTTTTATAAAAAACAGCACTTCGTATGAAACGCCGATAATCACATGTGGCGCAAGCTTCGGCGCTTTGCATGGGATGAATTTATTTTTGAAAAGGCCGGATATTATTAATGGAGTTATTGCGATGAGCGGCGTTTATGACTTGCATGAATACACCAAAGGTCATGATGACGAACAGGTTTATTATAATTCTCCAATGAATTATATGCCGAATCTTACCGATGAATTTTATCTCAATAACATCCGTAAAAGCAATCACATTCACATTCTTTCCGGCAGCGGCGATTTTGAAGATCCGCAGGCAGCAAGAAATTTTGCTGGTGTGTTGTACAATAAAGGAATTAATTACGAATTGGACATTTGGGGAAATGATATGAAACATGATTGGCCTACCTGGAGAAAAATGCTGCCATATTATATTGATTCAAGATTTTAATAACAAAAAGCAAAAACTTCTTTTTCCCATTTTCAAATTTCTTTTCCCTTCTCACTATTTTGTAAATTTACCGGATGGAAAAAAAATTATTTCTGCTTGATGCGATGGCATTGATTTATCGCTCGTATTACGCATTGATTCGGAGCCCGATAATTACCACAAAAGGAAAAAACACGAATGCACAATATGGATTTACCAGCACTTTGGTTGACCTGATAAAGAGAGAAAATCCTACTCACCTGGCAGTGGCTTTTGATACAGTTGCTCCAACAGAAAGGCATACCGATTTTGCGGCTTACAAAGCACAAAGGCAGGAAGCTCCGGAAGATTTGATCGTTTCAATTCCTGATATCAAAAAAATTATCAAAGGCTTTAATATTCCTGTAGTCGAATGCGATGGATATGAAGCAGATGACCTGATTGGCGGTCTCGCACAACAAGCGGAGAAAGACGGTTACCAGGTTTTTATGGTAACGCCGGATAAAGATTTTGGACAACTGGTCACAGAAAATATCAAGATTTATAAACCCGGTTACCAGGGTGGGAAAGTGGAAATTTTAGGGGAAAAAGAAGTATGTGAAAAATGGGGAATTCAAAATGTAAAACAGGTGATTGATATTCTCGGATTGATGGGTGATGCCAGCGATAATATTCCCGGAATTGCGGGCATTGGTGAAAAAACTGCTGCAAAATTATTGGCACAATATGGGACTTTAGAGAATGTGTTGGCCGATGCAGAAAATATAAAAGGCGCTCTTGGAGAGAAGATAAGAGCAGGAAAAGAAATGGCGATTTTAAGTAAAAAACTGGCAACAATCATCACTGATGTTCCGTGCAAATTTCATGAAGAAGATTTCCGGATAAAAGATTATAACATTGAAGCGCTAAAAGACATTTTTACCGAACTGGAATTCAAAACCTTGGGGAAAAGGATTTTGGGTGATGAGTACACTGTTTTTACAATGGAAAAGACGGTAATTCAAACAGATCTTTTTGGCAACACCACCGAAATCCAGGTAACAAAAACAGAAACCATCCAGGTAAAAGCAAAAGAAGAAAAAGTGCAGGAAGAAATGCCCGGGCTTATTGCAGAAAAAAATATCAGCAATACCGAACACAATTATTATCTAATCGAAGGTGAGGAAGAAATTCAGGATTTAGTGAAAAAGTTATTACCAGAAAAAGAAATTTCTTTTGATATAGAAACGACCAGCATTGATGCCAATGATGCGGAATTGGTAGGATTAAGCTTTGCAGTAAAACCGGGTGAAGGATATTATATTCCAATGCCGGCAAACGAAGAAATAACGCGAAATCTTCTTTCACTTTTTAAACCACTGTTTGATGATGAATCCAAACTTTGGATCGGTCAAAATATCAAATACGATTTGCTTGTTTTGAAATGGTATGGAGTTGAATTGCAAGGGAAATTCTTTGATACGATGCTTGCCCATTATGTAATAGAAAGTGAAGGACGGCGCAATATGGATTTGTTGAGCGCTCAATATCTCGGCTACCTTCCGATTGCAATTGAAGAAATGATTGGCAAAGGAAAAAACCAGGTAACGATGCGCGAAGTGGAAATAGAAAAAGCAAAGGAATATGCGGTTGAAGACGCAGACATTACGCTGCAGTTAAAACAGATTTTCACTCCTCATTTAAAAACGAAAGAAGTAGAAAGGGTTTTTGAAGAAGTAGAATCTCCGTTATTGAAAGTGTTGCTGGACATGGAGTATGAAGGCGTAAATATTGATACTGATTTTTTAAACAGTTATTCAAAAGACCTGGAAGCAGAAGCAAAGAAATCCGAAGAAAGTGTGTATGCACAAGCAGGAATCAGGTTCAATCTGGCATCACCGAAACAATTGGGCGAAGTATTGTTTAATAAAATGCAACTGGGCGATAAAATTAAAAAAACAAAGGGTGGACAGCATTCCACGGGTGAGGATGTATTGCTGAAACTGGCGAAAGAAAATCCAATTGTTGAAGATATTCTGAATTTTCGTGAACTCACCAAATTGAAATCAACTTATGTAGATGCGCTGCCACAACTCATCAACAAAAAAACTTCCCGTGTTCATACCAATTATGCGCAGGCAATTGCAGTGACAGGAAGGCTGAGCAGCATCAATCCCAATCTTCAAAATATTCCGGTAAGAACTGAAAGAGGAAGGGAAATAAGAAAAGCGTTTATACCAAGAAATAGTGACTATCTAATTGTTTCTGCTGATTATTCACAGATAGAATTGCGAATTGTAGCGGCTATAAGCGGCGACCCTGCCATGTCTGAAGCTTTTCGCCTGGCAAAAGACATTCATACAGCCACTGCGGCAAAAGTGTTTGGTGTGGAAGAACACGAGGTGACAAAAGAAATGCGGTATAAAGCAAAAAGTGTAAACTTCGGGATCATTTATGGACAGGGCGCTTTTGGCCTCGCAGAAAACCTTGGCATTAGCCGCACGGAAGCAAAAGAGATTATCGAGAATTATAAAAAGCAATTCTTCCGGATTGAAAAATACATGGAAGAGATGAAACAATTCTGCTAGTCTAACGGTTATGTACAAACGTTAATGGGAAGAAAGCGCTGGTTGAAAGATATCAACTCTTCCAACTTTACCGTTCGTGGTTATGCAGAACGAAATGCGATCAATTCGCCCATCCAGGGAACCGCTGCCGACATGATAAAGCTTGCTATGATTGATATTCACCGCGAATTTCAGAAACACAATTTTAAATCAAAAATGATCATGCAGGTGCATGACGAACTGGTATTTGATGCACATAAATCAGAAATCGAAGCGATAAAACCAATTATCATTGAGGGAATGAAAAATGCAATGAATTTGCCGAATGATGTGCCGGTGGAAGCAGAAATAGGCGTGGGTGAAAATTGGCTGGAAGCGCACTGATGGATCTAATTCTTGAATTGCCGGAGATTTAAGAATACAAACTTTCTTAGAATTTTTATAAAAAAAAGGAGCACAATTACGCGCTCCCTTTTATCCCTGGTATTTACATTTTCTTCTTAATTGCCTGTATCGCATCCAAATGCTTTTGGAGCGTAGGAAGGGTCTTAATGACAAAATCTTTAAAATCGGCGTCCTTCATCTTGTCGCCGGCTTTTTTGAAAGCGGCAATATCATCTTTATGGTCATTTACCATCATGGAAACATAATCTTTGTCGAATTCAGTTCCTGTTTCTTTACTTAATTTGTCAATGTCTTTTTGTTGCTTTTCTGTAACTGTTGACGGCAGGGCCACATTCTTTTTTGAAGCAAGATCTTTTAGGTTGTCATTGATTTTTGAGTGATCATCCACCATCATTTTCCCAAAATCCTGGATGGCTTTTGTTGATGAATTTTTTTGAGCGATATTTCCCAATTGTACTTCCATCATTCCGCCGGCAGCCGCATCTTTTGCAAAATCCTGTTCATCACTTCCTACTGTAGCTACAGCATTAGCATGATTCATGGTGTCATTATGATTCATCGTATCGGTAGTACTCATGTGATTCATACCTGTATCGGTGCTGTTCATCGTTGTGGTCGTGCTATCTGAAGTGGTAGTTTTATTCGAATTGCCATTGCAGGCAGAAAGAATAAGAGCGCCTGCTATTATCGACGCTAAACTGATTTTTTTCATAAAATAATTTTTTAAGATTTTTGAATTGATATATAGAAGGTATCAAAATATATTCCATGAATTAACAGTTCTATTTCCTGTTAAAGAATACTTGTGACGGCGTTAAGTTGTTGAATTTTTTTACCGATTTGAGAATGAATTGCCCATTTACCACACTTTTGGCAAAAATGTTTCGTTCAGTAAAAGAACAAATAAGTTACTTTTCTATTTCTTATTCTCATAATTAATAAGACATTCAACCGCGTTTTTTAAGGTTTCTTCTTTTTTTGCAAAGCAAAAACGCAATACTTTGTTATCAACTCCTTTTTGATAAAATGCAGACACCGGAATCGTCGCCACACCTGCTTCTATTGTTAGCTTTTTGGCAAAGTCAATTTCACTTTCATTGCTTAAATCTTCATAACTGTATAATTGAAAATAACTTCCGTAAGAAGGGAAAGGTTTGAACCCGGTATCCGCCATCAAATTTTGAAAATAATCCCTCTTTTCTTGTAGAAAATTGCCGAGCCCGAGATATGGATCTTTGTTTCGGAGAAAACCGGCAAGTGCATATTGAAAAGGTGAATTCGTGCAAAAACAATTGTATTGATGTACCTTCAAAAATTCTTTCATGAGCGGTTCCGGTGCAATGCAATAGCCTGTTTTCCATCCCGTACAATGATATACTTTGCCGAACGAAAAAGTAACAAAACTGCGTTGAAAAAGGTCCGGGTATTTTAAAATACTTTCATGCTTCCGGCGGTCGAAAATAATGTGTTCATAAACCTCATCACTCAAAATAAAAATGCCCGTTCCTGCAACTATTTTTCTCAATTCAGCAATATCATTTGCGTCAAGTATTCTGCCCGTAGGATTGTGGGGAGAATTCAGCATAATCATTTTCGTCGCCGGAGAAATTTTTTCCCTTATTAAATCCCAATCAATTTTATAACCAGGATATACCAGCGGAATTAGCACCGAAATCGCTCCATTTACTTCAATATTTGGAACGTAACTATCATAAGCTGGTTCCAAAACAATTACTTCATCACCGGGATTTAAAACCGCAGTCAGTGCTGTATAAATCGCATAAGTGCCGCCGGGCGTAATTGTTATTTCTGTTGCCGGATTTACTCTGGTGTTATACAAAAATTCTACTTTTTCAGCAATCACTTCTCTCAAAGAAAGCAAACCATTGCGATGCGTGTATTGATTATGTCCATCTTTCATAGCTTTGTTCACCAGTTCAATTAATTCCTGATTCATTCCAAAATCAGGTGAGCCCTGGCCAAGGTTGATCGCCTTGTGCTCCGCAGCCAATGCACTCATTACAGTAAAAATAGTTTCGCCGGTATTGGGTAATTTGCTTTTAATATGAGGTGATTCCAAATTCCTTTAATTTTCAGACCCGAAATTAACGAACCTTCCGTGCTTTTTTTATGATTACAAAAAAAATGATAAGCTATATCTTTGCAGCCCTTTTTAAAAATAAATAAGAAATGTACAGAACACATACCTGCGGCGAATTGCGGATTAAAGACGTTGACCAAGAAGTTACCCTGGCCGGATGGGTGCAAACCATTCGTAAATTCGGAAGCATCACATTTATAGATTTGAGAGACAGGTATGGAATTACACAATTATTATTTAATGAAAGGCTTACCGAAGATCTGGATAAAAATCCATTAGGAAGAGAATTTGTAATCCAGGTAAAAGGAATTGTTTCTGAAAGAAGCAACAAGAATCCGAATATTCCAACCGGCGATATTGAGATAAATGTTTCAGAGTATAAAATATTGAATAAATCGGCCGTTCCACCGTTTACGATCCAGGATGATACTGATGGAGGCGACGACCTGAGAATGAAATATCGTTTTTTGGATTTGAGAAGAAACGCTGTTAAGAAAAATCTGGAATTGAGATACGCAGTAAATCGTGCTACCAGAAATTATCTTTATGAAAATGGATTCGTTGATATTGAAACGCCGTTTTTAATCAAATCAACGCCTGAAGGTGCACGCGATTTTATAGTACCGAGTCGGATGAATCCAGGTGAATTTTATGCGCTTCCGCAATCTCCACAAACATTTAAACAGTTGCTGATGGTAAGTGGATACGACCGTTATTATCAAATCGTAAAATGTTTTCGTGATGAAGATTTGCGTGCAGATCGCCAACCGGAATTTACACAGATAGATTGCGAAATGTCTTTTGTGGAGCAGGAAGATATTTTGCAAATGTTTGAAGGATTAATAAAATATATTTTTAAAGAAGTAAATAATATTGACTGTACTGAAGCTGTACAGAGAATGTCTTGGGAAGATGCGATGTGGAATTATGGGAATGACAAACCTGATATCCGCTTTGACATGAAGGTGAAAAATTTAAAATCGGAAAATGACATCTTCCTTGAAACGCTTAAAAACAGTGACTTCGCTGTGTTTAATGACGCGGAAACAATACTCGCGATTTCTGTTCCTGGTTGCAGCGATTATTCCAGGAAACAAACAGATGAACTGGTAGAATGGGTAAAACGCCCGCAAATAGGAATGAAAGGTTTGGCTTTTGTAAAAGTGAATAGTGATGCAACCTTAAAAAGCAGTTTTGATAAATTTTTTAATGAAGAACAGCTAAAGGAATTGGCTGATTTTTGTGATTCAAAACCAGGCGATCTGATTTTAATTCTTGCAGGAAAAGAAGAACGCACAAGGAAAGCGATCAGCGATTTGCGTTTATACATGGCTGACAGATTGGGGTTACGCAAACCGGACGAATTCAAACTTTTATGGGTGGTTGATTTTCCATTGTTTGAATACGACGAAGAAAGCAATCGTTGGGTAGCTCGCCATCATCCGTTTACTTCTCCTAAACCCGAAGACATCCAAATGATGATAAACAACAATCCTTGGATTGAAAATGCAGAAAAATACCTGGAGCATCCTTATTCAAAAATTAAAGCCAATGCGTATGACATGGTTTTAAACGGCAATGAAATCGGTGGCGGTTCGATAAGGATTTTCCAAAGAGATTTGCAGGAAAAGATGTTTGCTGCTTTGGGAATGAGCAAAGAAGAATCGCAGCATAAATTTGGATTTTTGTTAGGCGCTTTCGAATATGGCGCTCCTCCTCATGGCGGCATTGCATTTGGATTCGACAGGCTTTGCGCAATTCTTGGTGGAAGCGAGTCCATCAGGGACTTTATTGCATTTCCAAAAAATAATTCGGGAAGAGACGTGATGATAGACGCTCCATCAACCATTGATCAAAAACAATTGGAAGAATTGCAGATAAAACTGGATTTGAAATAGCCTGTTATTTCTTTTAAAGTAAACACTTTTGCTACTAAAAGACCCGCTAAAATTAGCGGGTCTTTTTTATTAATTTAAAGGCCGACAAACAAATAAATAAAACGGATTCTTATCCATAAAAGTTTTATCCATTCATCGAAGTCAAAAACTCTGCATTGTCTTTGGTTCCTTTCATATTTTTCATCAAAGTGTTGATTGCTTCTTCAGGGTTCATATCAGCCATGTGATTACGCAATACCCACATTCTTTGCAATACATCTTTATCAAGCAACAAATCATCGCGGCGGGTAGAAGAAGAAATAATATCAATAGCAGGGAAAATTCTGCGGTTGGATAACCTTCTGTCGAGTTGAAGTTCCATATTACCCGTTCCTTTAAATTCTTCAAAGATCACTTCATCCATTTTGCTTCCGGTATCTACCAACGCTGTTGCGATAATTGTAAGAGAACCACCATTTTCAATTTTACGAGCTGCACCAAAAAATTGTTTTGGTTTTTGCATGGCATTTGCTTCCACACCACCAGATAAAACTTTTCCGCTTGCCGGAGAAACGGTATTGTGTGCACGAGCCAAACGGGTGATACTGTCTAATAAAATCACTACATCATGCCCGCATTCTACAAGGCGTTTTGCTTTTTGCAAAGCCATGGTACTTACTTTCACATGTTTTTCGGCGGGCTCATCAAAGGTTGAGGCAATTACTTCTGCTTTTACACTGCGTTCCATGTCGGTAACTTCTTCAGGCCTTTCATCTACCAAAACAATCATTAGGTAACATTCAGGATGGTTTGCTGCAATGGCATTTGCAATTTCTTTCAACAGCATCGTTTTACCCGTTTTTGGCTGGGCAACGATCAACCCGCGTTGTCCTTTGCCGATAGGAGTAAAAAGATCAATGATCCTGGTGGATAAATTATTAGGTGAAGTAAATAAATTCAGTTTTTGATAAGGAAATAGCGGCGTCAGGTAATCAAATGGAACGCGATCACGAACTTCATCCGGGCCTTTTCCGTTGATGGTTTCCACTTTTAGTAAAGCGAAATATTTTTCGCCTTCTTTCGGCGGACGCACAGAGCCATAAACAGTGTCGCCGGTTTTTAACCCAAACAATTTTATTTGGGAAGGAGAAACGTAAACATCATCAGGAGAAGAAAGATAATTATAATCGCTGCTTCTTAAAAAACCATAACCATCCGGCATCATTTCCAACACACCTTCCGCCAGGATAATTCCATCAAATTCAATATTAAAAGACGGCTCTTTTTTCTGACCAAAGTTACTTTTCTGATGGTGGCCGTGTCCATTTGAAGGGGCTATAGGAGGCAGAATTTCTGCTTCTTCATCATCTTCACTTTTCAGTAATTCTATTAATGCCGGAGCAATTGTTTTCGGGTCTGCAAGGCGCTCTACATGGTCATCCTCATCATCGTCGGCAAAAAAATCAAATTCTGGTTTTACGGCTGTTAATTCCTCTTTCTGTTTCTTCACAGGCTTTTTCTTCTCTTCCGGTTTTTTTGGCTTTGGCTGCTTTTCTTCAACCAGGGTTTCATCCTCGGGTAAGCCGCCGGCGGTTTCCTTTTTCGCCACAGATTTTACAATGCGTTTACGCTTTGGTTTTTCTGCAACAGCTTCTTTTTTATCGTTCTTTTCGTCGGGTGTCATAGATGATTGTTTGTCAAGAATTTTATAAATTAATTCCTGTTTTTCTAAATTATTTGCGTCGGTTATATTTTGTTGCTCAGCAATATCAAGCAACTCCGGAACGAGCATATCGTTCAGCTGTAGGATGTCATACATAAAGAGACGTATAGATTAATAGTCAAAAACACTAATTGAGTTGTAAAATCTAAATTTGAATATTTTTATTTGGAATGGATTCTGTTAACACTGATGTAATCGTAGCAAAAGGAAAACTAGTCAGCTTTAATCTGATGCAATATTACATTAAAATAATAAAACAAGAAATTTTTTTCTTTTTATGTGCTGCTTCCAAATGACTGAACTGTGGATGCTTTTTACTCTTCAAATACTGATAAAACAAGGATTACGCCAAAAATTTTATGCCGTTACTTTATATTTGCGTTTCTAAAAAAAAAGAAATGTTTAACAAAAGAGTACGCATCAAAGAAGTTTTAGTAGGTGATTTTGTAAACCAGGAAATAACGGTTATGGGTTGGGTCAGGACGTTCAGAAACAACCAGTTTATTGCACTGAATGATGGCAGTACCAATTCCAATCTTCAGATCGTACTTGAACTTAGCAAATTTGATGAATCGCTTTTAAAAAGAATTACGACCGGTGCCGCATTAAAAATAACAGGAATTTTAGTTCCTTCTTTAGGCAAAGGGCAAAAAGTGGAATTAAAAGCACAAAAAGCAGAAATTCTCGGTGATAGTGATGCGGAAAAATTTCCCCTTCAACCAAAAAAACACAGCCTTGAATTTTTACGGGAAATCGCGCATCTGCGCTTTCGTACCAATACTTTTGCCGCTATTTTCAGGATAAGGCATTCGCTCGCCTTTGCGATTCATGATTTTTTTAATAAAAAAGGATTTGTGTATCTGCATTCTCCAATCATTACTGCCTCTGATGCAGAAGGCGCCGGCGAAACTTTTCATGTAACTTCTTTTGACCTTGAAAAGCTTTCAAAAAATCAAGATGGAAAGATTAATTATAAAGAAGATTTTTTCGGAAAACCAACAAACCTGACGGTGAGCGGACAATTGGAAGCGGAGCTTGCGGCGCTTGCCCTGGGAGATGTTTATACATTCGGCCCAACATTTCGTGCGGAAAATTCAAATACAGCAAGACATCTTGCAGAATTCTGGATGATAGAACCGGAAATGGCATTTTCAGATCTGGAAGACGACATGAATCTGGCTGAAGAATTTATCAAATATATTATTACACATGTATTGAAAAACAACCGTGAGGATTTGGATTTTTTAGCTTCCAGGTTGGTTGAAGAAGAAAAACAAAAACCACAGAATGAGCGGAGCGAAATGGGTTTGATAGAAAAGCTGGAATTTGTTGTCAATAATGATTTTGAAAGATTGACCTATACAGAAGCAATCGAAATTTTAAAAAATTCCGCACCAAATAAGAAGAAGAAATTTCAATATTTGGTAGATAAATGGGGAATAGATTTGCAGAGCGAACATGAGCGTTATTTGGTAGAAAAACATTTTAAAAAACCGGTAATTCTCATTAATTATCCAAAAGAAATCAAAGCATTTTATATGCGCCAAAATGATGACGGCAAAACTGTGGCGGCAATGGATATTTTGGCGCCGGGAATTGGCGAAATAGTCGGAGGATCACAGCGTGAAGAAAGACTGGATGTGTTGGAAAAAAGAATGCGTGAAATGAATATTCCGGTAGAGGAAATGAACTGGTATCTGGACACGCGTAGATTTGGAACGGTACCTCATGCAGGCTTCGGACTTGGGTTTGAGCGTTTGATGCTTTTTGTAACAGGCATGACAAACATCCGCGATGTGATTCCTTTTCCGCGGTTTCCGAAGAATGCTGAGTTTTAATTTTTGCAGAATAAGAATTGAAGATATTTATTGCTTTGTTGCAATCCTTTAAAAAAGACGGCTTGGCAAACGATTTCCTTTTTCAGGAAAAAAATCGCTGATAATATTAAAGTAGTATTAAATCAAAACCTGCAATTTTCAAATGAATTAATTTTGTGCTGGAATCATAATTGACCTATCAGAAAAAACACAAAATTATGTCACAGCGTAGCAAGCAGGAAGTGCTGGATTACCTTTCCCGCGCAGAAGTAGCGGCAGTGGGCACTTCCAACATGGGAACACCCCGACAAAGAATGATGCATTTTGGATCAGATGAAAATTTCAATATTTATGTAAGCAGCATGAAAGGCGATCCCAAGGTGATCCAATGGAGCAATATTCCTGAAACGGCTTTGCTCATTCACCAAGGAAAGTCTTTTATGGAACTGGAAGAGTGCGAAATCAACGGCAGGGCAGAGATTATCAAAGACAAAGAAGAACGTGAAGCTGCGATTGAATTAATGAATCTTCGTTCGCCGATCGTCGCAAACTTTGTAAAAATTGGCGCTACAGACCGGCTGGAATTTATACGGATCAAACCTTTTACCGTTAAATATCGTTTCGTTCCCGAAATTCTCCAAGGCGAAAAACCAACGATTTTTGACTATCCTGAAAACCGTAAATCTTTCAGTAAGTGGGACGATCTAAAAGCAAAAGCACGCGCCTGGAAAGAAGCAGTGCGACCGCTTTCATTGACGGCTTCACTTATTCCGCTATTGCTGGGCGGCGCTATTGCGTTTTCAGTTTTGCATACCTTGAATGCATTTCTTTTTATACTTACTCTTTTAGGAGGCATCATGATTCAGGCAGGCACCAATATGATAAATGATTGGAAAGATGCGGAGAGAGATAACGAAAACATACAAGGAATTCGGCCATTCACAGGCGGGTCGAGAGTGATACAGCTGGGCCTAATTTCACGTTCAGACATGGGATTTTTTGGGATCGTTTTATGTGCGCTATCCTTTCTAATTGGCGTTTATCTGGTAATTGTGAGCGGCTGGGGATTGATTCCGTTAATTTTTTATGGCCTTATTTCAGGACTCTTTTATACAAGTGAAAAAGGTAAATTTTCTTTTATAAACCTTGCTCCCGGACTTGCCGAATTTCTGATCGCAACTACTTTTGGTGTAATGATGACGATGGGTGCTTTTTATGTGCAAACCGGTTATTATTCGTTGCAGGCCTTTTTGATTTCTTTACCGGTTGCGATTTTTATTTCGAATGTATTACTGATTAATCAATTTCAAGATGCTGAATCGGATGCAAAATCGGACAAAAAGACACTGGTCGTTCGTTTGGGGAAAAGAAAAGCGAAAGATATTTTGATTGGATGTTTTATAGCCGCTTATACAATCATTTTTTTGCTACCACTTTTAGGCTATGCACCTTTTTCATTTTATTTTTCTTTTCTATCAATACCATTTGCTGTTCAGGCAATGCGATATGCACAAAAGAATTATGATAAAAACTCCGCGGATTTAATTCCAAGCAATGCCCATACTGCGATTACACATTTGTTTACCGGCCTGCTTTTAGTGTTTGCCTTTTTATTAACAGGGCTCGGATTTATTGTGCCTGCATTGTATTTGATTGCTTCTCTTTTATTGGTTTTTTGGGTGTGGCATTATATCGAACATCAAAGAAAAACCATGGATAATTTCAGATTGGCGATTGGGAAAAAATAAGAAGATGATTAGTCTGCTCTTACCAAAGTTCATGCATGATATTAAAGAAAAATCCCCCGGTTTTTGCCGAGGGATTTTTATAAGGGTCGGATGATTTTTAATGTACTAATGTTACAGTATCAACTTTTGTTGTATTACCCACGGTGACTGCGATATTATTCATTATAGTGGATTGAAAACCTGAAGTGCTATCTGCTGAGAACGTTAAACTATAATTACCTGCCGGAACTCCCCAAAATTTATAAGCTCCTGATGCATCAGGAATTGCACCAAGTGTGTCAGTGCCTGTAATTGCCATTACATGCGCATTTGCAGAAGACGGCAATACAACTCCCTGTATGGCGCCGCCAGTGGCTTTTGCAAAGGTCCGGATAACAGGCTTCAAAATATATTGGCCACTATTACCTGCTTTTACAATTGAACGCGCCGCATCAAAATCCAAAACAAGTTCATAGGGAATGCCGGATTTTAAATCTGCATCTACATTTAGTTTAATGCCCGATTCCTGGCCGGACGGTGTTTTTAAATCAACAGTTGTTCCGTCGTTTAGAACGAGTTGGTTTGAAGGCCCAAGTACCAAACGAATCTGCGAGATTTTTCCGGCAGGCAAGTCCACTCCTCCGAGGAGCGTATCTTTTCCGTTACGTAGATCAAGGAGATTGTATCTTCCCGGATTTAACAAAGGAACGGCAACCCAATCATTACCTGATGTATCACTGGAACCTTTTACCATTACCTGTTGAACGTCTATCCAAACTGCCTGATAATCTGCCGGGGCATCTGTGAGATAAATTTTCATAGAAGAAGGCCCGGAACTGGCTGTATCAGACTTTTTACAAGCGTTCAAGGTAAAAATGAGTGCAAGAAGGGCCAGGGAAGGAAATAAAATTCCTACATGTTTTTGTTTCATAGAGGTGGTTTTTTTAGTGAGAATGACCTAAGAAGTCAAAATTCATGCCATCCACAGCCAAAAGTATTTTCCGTTCTCTTACAAAAGCTGCATAACACTGAGAGAAATATTCGGAAAAAATTTCACTTCACTTCCTTTAAATCGTCCCATCTAGAGCATATGTTGGCGAAATCAATGCGCCGGTTTCAATACCTGTCTCGCACGAACAATAAAAACTATTACAATCCACAATTGCTTTCATAAGGATTCATTTTATTTACGGAAAATGAATCACATAGGTTACCACTCCCCAGATTGAAAAATCACAACATGAAGCATCTATTTCAATGGCTGATAACTGATCGGATTCCGGCAATAATCGCACTTTATCCCTAATTTTTTCTAGTCGCCGACTCAGCATTTCTCCATTCAGGTTGGCAATGACTACTTTTCCATTTGAAGGCTTTAATGACCGGTCAATGATGATCACATCTCCTTTTGAAATTCCTGCTGCCTGCATCGCGTCGCTATTTACACGCCTAAAAAAAGTAGTTGCTTTATTACGAATGAGTTGTTCATTCAGATCCATGCCGCGCTCCACAAAATCATTAGCAGCTGCTCCAACGCCTGTAGCATTGGCACTTTGAACATTCCATTGATCAAAGTCGTTACTCGCATTATACAACACAGAATTATATTGATTGATTTCCATAGCTAAATGTTACAACTAAAATCTTAGTTTAGTAAAAAATTGCAATTACTTTTTTAAAAACGAGATATATTAGAAGAAACAAAAACAGCAATAAATATTTGTTTGCTGATTGCAGAAAAGCCTCCTTAATGGTGCTATCGGTAAAAAGGTAAGGTTTTTAAAAAGAACAAACAATTGGTTCCGGCACTGTTGTTTTTAGAAAGATGAGAAAACAAATATGAAACATATTTGTTCGTTTACCGGGGATGCTTCCAAAAAAATTTTAAGCATCTTTATCTTTCAACAATTTAGAAATGTCTTTTTCAAGCCTTGCAATTTCATCCGGTTTTAATCCGTCATAAATACCGCGCACTCTTTTCTGTTTGTCGATTAAGGCAAAAAACTGTGTATGAATAAAGGCTTCAGCAATATTTTCACTGTTGTTTTTATCATTATCCAGCAGGTAACTTTCACGTGCCATTTTGTACAAAGAATCTTTACTACCGGTTACGAAATACCATTTAGCGGCATCGTGAGGATTGGAGCCAATCATTTTCTCTTCGTAAGCTTTTAATAAGGGAACACTATCCGTTTCGGGCATGGAAGTGTGAGAAATAATGGCAAAATCTTTATGATCTTTAAATTTATCATAAACACCTTTCATATTGAAATTCATCTTCGGGCAAATGCCTTTGCACGTGGTAAAAAAATATTCAGCAACATACACTTTTCCGTCAATATTTTTCTGCGTTACCGTTTGCCTGTTTTGATCCGTGAATGAAAAGTCCTGCACATAACTCATTACGGGAAGCTTTACATCGAAAAAGCCTTTGGTAAAAGAGAGCAAAAAATAAAACATGGAGATCAGCAGTACAAAGAAAACTGAATAAAAAATTATTTTCTTTTTCATTCTGCAAAGGTAGGGATGTAAGCCGAATACAAGATGAGGGATTAACAAAACGGAAAACTACTAATACAACACTTCAATCGACTGAAATTTAAAACCTTACTATTGCTAATCGCACAATCCACATTGAAGCATAAAATTATTTGTAAAAACTTTTTGAACATCATCTGACAAAAGCTGCTTTCTGCAGGCTTTCCATTTTCTAAGCTTTTCACCATACATTTTGTTGACCAACGCAGGTGTAAGGCCAAAATTAAACTTGCCCCAATGCATGGTAAAAGGAATGTTTAATTCATCAAGCCTAGTCCACACTTTTTTGATAAAACTTCTTGACAAATCACAGTCCACACCATCTAACTCCATGATGCACGTTTTAGGAAAATGAGTAAACCCGAGCAATGCATCGGTTCCTTTTACATATCTTAAAGCAAGGGCGCCTGCAAAAGGAGTAACTTTATTTATTGCGACAATTTCTTCCAACACGGCGCTCGCACTATCTGACTGAACCGCAATGGCAGCGCTGGCGGCTTTTCCCCTGAATTTTGTATTACTAAAAGTTTCCCCAATTGTTCCCGTCATGCTTTGATTGGCGGTAAATGCCAATGGAAATAATTTGTTGACCAATCCTGGAACCAGTAAGGATGATAACTCGGGACCAAGACCATCAAGTGCGCTCTCAACGACACCAAGCAAGTCATCACCATAGGAAAATCCATGATCATCTACAACAATTTTACTATAATCTTCACGGTAAGGAACTTTGTACATTGTTTTGAAATAAACTCCTTTTTGAGAATTATCAGGCTCGAACATTTGCAGATTTACCAGTATTTCAAAATGGTACAACTCGCCTGCAGCAGCATCGGGCGAGGATGGCAGTTGATTTTGAATGGAAGACAAATCAAGCCGATTCATCACCTGTTTCAAAGAATCATTGTAAACAATATTGCCTGTACGATATTGTTCCAAAAGAAAGATCGGCTCAGTTTCTATTAATATCCCATGAATAAATCCAAAACTACCAAAGCTTACTACAGCGGCGTTAAACATGTCGTCATCTTTGATCGCTTCTGCACCCAGCCATTTAATAAAATCATCCGAAGCGACGGGATTCGATTTTTTTTCAATCCACACCTGCCTGTTGGCTCCAACAACAACATGCAATCCTACTATTGAGTCATGTACAGCGCCGACTTTAAAAGCAGAGCCATGTGTGCCGGTAGAAGTGCAACCCGCAATCGTTTGACCATTGCTTGCACCGGAAGCTTTCAGTGATCTTGCCGGATTAGATTCCTTTTCAAGTTTCTCATCCAGATCAAGAATACTGATACCGCATTCGCTAAAAAAAAGATTCGCTGCGTTTCCTCCTTTTTGCAAATATTCAGGTGCTACAAAAGAATTTTTCAGATTAAATGTAAGACGAAGTGCCTTTGTATCAACTAATCCGCCCTCGCAAATGGCTACCTCCGAAAACGACCAACCGTTACCTAACGCGCGCAGTTGAATATCATGATCAAGCGCATATTGAATGAGCCATTGAAAATTTCTTGTTGTATCAAAATAAGGATTGGTGGATTTCGAAGAAGGAATGGTGAGTTTGAATGAACAATTTTCCTTGAATGTGTGTTCAAAATTTTCATGGCCGTTTTGCCATTTCGTGATGGGCAGTATCGATATGCCATCGGGTAAATTAGTCAGGGTAGTCATTGATGTATTTTTAATTATGTCCAAGGGAATCAGTTGGAGGACTGTAAGGCGAGCACGCCCATTCAATTCTTTGAGGCATCACAATACCCAGAGAAAGTACCGATATTAATGCAAATCCAAGATTGTTTTTTACCGTTACCTGATCAAGATGATTGAACCTGCTGTCGCATTTTGGGTTAATGTCTTTTGGCTGAACCAATCCCCATGCAAAAGACCACGTCGTTTTTTGATTCAAAGGATTATTTGCAAAAGTATCAGAATCATATTTCGAAACAATTCTTGTGGTAGTACACGAATTCAGGCAAGGAGCAAGGATAAAAATCACCAGGAGGATGAAATTTCCAAAGCGTTTGGGAGAAATCATATTATTTGTTTTAAAGAGATCTAAAACGAATACATCTCTGGCTCCAATCTAACTTCTCGACACGATAACGGAACTTTTCTCAAGGAACGAACATGGTAATCAAATTGGCTACAATCTATATTAAAGTTAAAAAGTTATATGAGTAATACAAAAAATGTTTTTACTTTTTTCATGAATGATTTTCTGTTTTTCCAGTGTTGCATTCTCTAAAGATCGTATTCTAAGAAAGCTCAACTTTTTTGTTTAGGGTAAATAAATCACGTTTTCCAAATAAAAGTTGGTTTACTGTAAAAGCGCTTTGGAAACGATTCAAAACTAAAAGCAAATCCATTTTCATTAATTTTACCTTAAATAAATTTTTTATGGAAGAAAAGAAATACGATTTTGGAATGATCGGACTTGGCGTAATGGGACGCAATCTGTTGCTGAACATGGCTGATCATGG
>JBQCFI010000088.1:0-13871 GCA_051959325.1 Ginsengibacter sp.
AGATCATATAAGCAGCATCCAGGCTATAAAGCGGGACAGGCCCCCGGGTAATTGGGATGGGAATGTCTTTACCATTTCTAAAAACAGTTACCGTTACTTTTTGGCCTGCATCACCCCCAATCAATTTTCTTAATTGCTGAGAGGTAATTTTTTTACCCGCCACAACAGAGTCATCTACTTTTATAATCTGGTCGCCAATCAATAAACCTGCTTTTTCAGAAGGGCCTTTTGGTAAAACATTCACCACATTTACTGTATCATTTATGATGTTAAATTCTATACCGATTCCGAAGAATTGTCCTTCCAGATCCTCATTGACCATTTGCAATTGCTGCGCGGGAATATAAACTGAATGCGGATCCAGTTTAGAAAGAATCGTTTGTATTGCTAAATTTCCAAGAGAATCTATATTTTCATCGTCTACATATTTTCTTTTGATGAGATCCAAAACCTGCTGCACCGGTCTTTCTTTTTCTACGAAAAAAATGCCGTTGTCCGGCATATTTCCTTTGATTCTGTAACCGATAAACATGCCGGCAATCATGCATATACTCAACAACAACGGCAACCAAACCTGTAACTTTTTATTGCGCATATTCTTCTTTGTTCTATTTTTATTTTTTTTAAGAAGGTGCAAATTTCCTCAATAAACATGATAAAATGATAAGTGCGACAAAATTGATAGCCGACAGCGGTTCCACCAAAACAGAATGGTGTCTTTTGAAGAACAATAAACCAACGCTTTTTACTACCCAGGGAATGAGCCCATATTTTGTAAATGCAGAACAGGTAGAGCAGATTATGAGAACGGAAGTTTTTCCTTTTTTGAAAAAAAATAACATTGATGAGATGCATTTTTATGGGACAGGCTGTAAAAATCCGGCGAACCTGAAAATGTTTAAAAAAGTATTTGCTAAATTATTCGCGGAGGCCGTTATCGAAGTAGATAATGATCTGTCGGGAGCTGCTAAAGCGCTTTGTGGAAACGAAAAAGGCATTGCCTGCATTTTGGGTACCGGTTCCAATTCCTGCTATTATAATGGAAAGCGAATCGTGAAAAACAGCCCGGGAATTGGTTTCATTTTGGGCGATGAAGGCAGTGGGGCTTATCTTGGTAAAAAAGTAGTTCAGCACTTTTTATACAATCTTTTCGATGATGATTTGCGCGCAAGATTCGACGCGAAATTTTTAACAACCGATTCCGAAATCCTTGAATGTGTTTATAAAAAACCTTTGCCAAACCGCTACCTTGCGTCGTTTGCAGTTTTTCTTGCTGAAAACCGCGGACATTATATGATTGAAAACATCATTGAAGATGGCATTAATGATTTTTTTTACACACATATCATTACCTATCGTGAAAGCTCAAAATTACCGGTTCATTTCACCGGCGGAATTGCCTATGGTTTTAAAGATATGGTGATACAGTTGTGTAAAAATTACGATATGCAGGTTGGAAATATTTTAAGAAGCCCAATGGAAGGATTGATCAAATATCATACTACTTAGAAGGTTTATAAATTTATAAATGAAATCCAGTATAAGAAGAAATAAGAACATTTTCATTCTGGCGTGCAAAAGAATTTAAATTTCTTTCTGATGAGATAACGAAACGTTTTTGAATCACATTTATTCGTTAAGTAATCCTTATATCGAAAATGTCAAATTTTTAAATGAATTATCTTTGCATTTTAAATAAAATATATGCTGAATAAAATAAGTGATGCTATTGAAGATATAAAAAAAGGAAAATTAGTGATCGTGGTTGATGATGAAGATCGTGAGAATGAAGGTGATTTTATTACTTCTGCACAAAACGTAACTCCTGAAATAATTAATTTTATGAGTAAACATGGAAGAGGACTCATTTGCATGCCACTTTCTGAACAAAGATGTGATGAATTGAATCTTGGTATGATGGTAAACAAAAATACCGCGCTTCATGCTACACCTTTTACCGTAAGTGTGGACCTCTTAGGACATGGCTGTACAACCGGAATTTCTGCTCATGACCGTGCAAAAACTGTTCGGGCGATCATTAATCCTGAAACACAACCAGAAGATCTTGGCAGACCTGGTCACATCTTTCCGCTACGTGCGAAAAATGGCGGCGTTTTAAGAAGAACCGGCCATACAGAAGCGACTGTTGACCTGGCAAAACTTGCAGGCCATGGAGAAGCGGGCGTGTTGGGAGACATTATGAATGAAGATGGCACGATGGCGCGTTTGCCGGAACTACGTAAAATTGCCGATAAGCATGATCTAAAGCTTGTTTCAATAAAGGATTTGATTGCATATCGTTTAGAAAAAGAAACACTTATTAAAGAAGAAGTGCGGGTAAAAATGCCTACAAAATATGGCGATTTTGAATTGATCGCTTTTACCCAATTGAATACCGGCGAAGTTCACATGGCGTTGAAAAAGGGCGATTGGAAAAAAGACGAACCCATCCTGGTGCGCGTGCATTCAAGTTGCATGACCGGTGATATTCTTGGCTCGCTTCGTTGCGACTGTGGCGATCAGTTGCACAATGCTTTGAAGATGATTGAGGCTGAAGGTAAAGGGCTGGTTTTGTATATGAACCAGGAAGGACGCGGTATCGGGCTTTTGAATAAATTAAAAGCCTACCAGTTGCAGGAACAGGGAATGGATACGGTAGAAGCAAACTTAAAACTGGGATTTTCAATGGATGAAAGGGATTATGGAGTAGGTGCGCAAATTTTAAGAAGTTTGAACATTTCCAAACTAAAACTGATCAGCAACAATCCAAAAAAGAGAGCCGGACTCCTTGGTTACGGCCTTGAAATAGTAGATACTGTTCCGATTGAAATTTTACCTAATGAGCACAACGAAAAATACCTTCAAACCAAAAGAGATAAAATGGGCCATAAGATTTTGGCCAAGTAATTCGAGATTGAAGGCTAATGTTTTAATGTTCAGAAAGTGAAAATCTGCAGTATTTGTTTGTTTACTGCAACAGATTTTCTTTCAATGCATATTCATGGATCAAGGTTGCCACAATCTTATCAATTGGCAAGGTTACATTTTCTTCAGAAAAATCTGTCAGGTCAATGAAACGAAACGTTTCAACAGATGTTTTTTCTTGATAAATTTTCAATTGATCTTCTGTAAAATCGAAGGCCTTTTCTCTACGTGAAAATTTAATCGGCTCTAAAGGTTCTACAAAATAATAAATCGAAATGATCTGTTGTTCAGGATTGAATGCGCTTTGCTGGTAATAATCAGTTGTATAAAGATGGGCTCCAACCTCAACCGATAGATCCATTTCTTCTTTAAATTCCCTTTTCAAACAATCACGTGTTCCTTCTCCAATTTCCATTCCGCCACCTGGAAATTTCGTATAGTATTTACCACGGATATACTCATCGCTTACCAGGATTTGTTTTTTTTGATTAATGAAAACTCCATAAACACGTACATTAAACATGGTTAATCTTTTAAATTTATTTCTCCTGAGAAAACAAAAGTGGCCGGGCCGCCCAATAAGATATTTCTAAATTCTGTTTCACTAATTTTTTCAAATTCAACACTTAAATCACCGCCTTTTGTTTTCACTTCTACCCGGTTAAAACCATTGTCATTGTGCGCAGCCATGAGCGCAGAGGCAGTTACACCGGTTCCGCAACTAAGAGTTTCGTCTTCCACACCCCGTTCATAAGTTCGCACATAAATCTGATCTTCTGTAAGCGTCTGAACAAAATTGACATTAATACCTTTTTCTGCAAAGGCTTTACTGTACCGGATCTTACGTCCTTCTGCTACCACATCCAACCCCTCCACATCTGCTACAAATTTTACATAATGCGGCGATCCCGTGTTCAATATATAATGGTCGAGCGAGAATTCAACATTCTTCACATCATTCATTTTCAGGCTGATTTTTTTATCCAAATCTATCTTTGCAGTATGTACCCCATCAGTTGCTGAAAACAAATATTCATTCTTTTTTATTCCCAAAAAAGAAGCAAATTGAACAATACACCTCCCTCCGTTTCCACACATGCTTCCTTCTTTTCCATCGGCATTAAAATAGATCATTTCAAAATCGTAATCTTCTTTATCGTTTAATAACATGAGACCATCTGCACCAACTCCAAAATGGCGATCACACATTTTTTTCACCTGTGCTGTAGTTATTTTGTTATAAATATTTTCCCTGTTATCAACCAAAATAAAATCATTTCCAGTTCCCTGGTATTTATCAAATTTGACTTTCATTTTTATAATTTTTCTGTTATTATTTCCAAAGATTTTACAATTAGTTTTTCCACCAGCGAGAGTGGATCTTTACTGAAATTTTTATGAATACGGTTGGCAATGATGGCGCTCAGAGAAAGGCAATGATGTTGTAAAGCCTTGCCCAATCCATAGATGGCAGAGGTTTCCATTTCAAAATTGGTAATCCGGTGGTGGCCATATTCAAAAGAAGTAAGCCGGTCAATTAAGTGCGGATTGGAAATTCCCAATCGCAAAATTCTTCCCTGGGGACCGTAAAAACCCGGGCAGGTAACTGTAATTCCCTGGTGATATCCGTCTACAAAATATTTCAACAAATGCATCGAAGCGGCAGAAATATATGGAGCGGCAAAGCCACTGTGTAATTGCGTCTGCGTGATAAAAGAATGGATCAGTTGTTTTTCTTCTTCATTATTTTCATGCAGATAAAAATTCATTAAATTGTCGATTCCGAGCCCGTGAGTGCTGGCGACAAAACTATCCACCGGAATATCAGCCTGCAAAGACCCCGAAGTACCAATACGGATAATATTTAATGAGACGAGCTCGTCTTTAATCGTTCTTGTTTCAAAGTCAATATTCACGAGTGCATCCAGTTCATTCAATACAATATCAATATTATCCGGCCCAATGCCGGTGCTCACAATTGAAATTCTTTTATTTCCTACAAATCCGGTATGAGTGACAAATTCCCTGTGTTGTCTTTCAAATTCAACTTTGTCAAAGTGCTTGCTGATTTCCTTCACCCGGGCGGGGTCGCCAACTGTAATTATATTTGTGGCAAGTTCGTCAGGCTTTACATCTAAATGGTAAATAGCTCCGCGTGAATTAAGGATCAATTCTGATTCGGCTATGCGCTGCATGTATCGTTTTTTGTATGAATAATCAGTAAAGAAATTCTAACTTTTTTACAAAAATACTTCAATACAAACGAATGGAAATTTTTGGCTTCTATAAAAAAGAAATCTAAACAAAAATTACTTATTTTTGTCGGCCTTTAAAAAAAAGGTCCTGTGGCCGAGTGGCTTAGGCAAAGCTCTGCAAAAGCTTCTACAGCGGTTCGAATCCGCTCGGGACCTCTGGTGTAAGGATTACCAACCGGTCATCCTTATTTGTTTGTATCTATCCTTATATCAGGTACTGATCTTGATACCTTTTCTTTTGACAAAGTAATTTTCATAGCAGACCGGATTAACCGGCTAAAGCCTCCCCCGCCGTTCGTGGCTCACCAAACGCTTCAGCAAGATGGTGCGAACCCAGTGGCAGCGGTTGGCGTCTCTCCAACCGGGGCATGATCTTTTGATTTAGTTGTTTATGTTACATCTAGTCCTATTGCCTGAACGCCTGATACCTGTACTGGACCCGGTGCTCTACCTGTGCGCTAATAGCGCATGGGTAGAGCAGTTTATTATTGGTAGGTATAGGGACGGACACTGTTGGGCATATGGCTCGTGCAGCGTTCCCCGTTTGGCAATCGTGAGCAACCAAGCAAGAAATAAGATTATCTTCTAATTTTCTCATACAACTTTTGGGAGATACCAGTATATTTAATGAGAGAAATTTTCGTTGCACATTTTAACTGCTACTCCTGAGAAATTAATGCTGAATTTAATTTTTAAATACAAAGGCGAAGGCCAATGAAGAATGAAGCTCACGCAAGGATAAAAATAAATCAATTACTATCTGAGGCAGGATGGCTTTTTTTTGATAGTGATAAAGGTGCGGCTAATATTCTCCTGGACAATGTAAGTGATAATTGCACAAGCGGATGCTTGCGGCAACAAAGGGGGCTCGCAATCAATGCTTACTAATAATCTATAAACTCTCTACGCTTTTCTTCACCTTGTGAATTCTGGATTCGGCTTCGCCTACAGCGCCAGCAACATAATCTTTTGCCTCATCCTTATAATCTTTAAAAAGTTCAGCTAAACGCTTTCTTGTTCTTTCTCCGCTCTGTGGCGCAAACAGTACTCCCAAAGTGATTCCCGCTAAAAACGCTTTTACTATGTTCATCATTTAAATCAATTTTTATTATAAATTAAATAAAAATTCGTGCCAGTTTCGTTGCTACCATTTTATCCATTACTTTTATAATGCCTGTTCAATAAACGATACCTTTTGAAGAAGGAACGTTCTTCATTACTTTTACCTGTCATAAATGGATGAACCTGATTGAAACAACGTGGAGTTATGATCTTGTTTAAGCGCCCACGTCGGTGTTCCTGTTTTAATCCCCGATCTTATTTGCCAATTAAACGAATTGTTATTTTAGATTGACAATCCTATAGGATATCGCAGAGTTTCCTATTTTGCCAGCATGTGGCACCGAACGCTCATTTACACATTTTTTATTTTCCTGCTTTTGGATGTTCAAACTTCATTTGCGCAAACTGATGCCGGCAATAGAGACTCAATCTTCCACGAATATATTGAGAACTACAAAGACCTGCTCACCTGTAAAATGTCGTTAGGCAGCAAAGAGGATGGCTTTGATCTTGAAAATACAAGCCGTTACAAAATAAGATCAAACAATAAAACGAAATTGAATGCAGGCATTAACTACCGGTGGCTGGCATTCAGTCTCACGTTTGCGCCGAATCTTTTCAATCAGAATGTTGATAATAGCATAAAAGGTGAGACGAAATCTTTTGGCTTCGGATTTAGCTCCAACTTTCATCATATCATTCAAAAGATTAACTACTCAAGGGTGAAAGGTTATTACCTCGATAATACAAATGCCTTTGATCCCACATGGAAAGCAGGGGATCCCTACATACATTTACCCGGTCTTATTTTCAGAAGTTTTTCAGGCCAGACAGCTTACAAATTCAATGATAATTTTTCTTTCAACGCTATTAATTCACAAACGGAAAGACAGGTGAAAAGTGCCGGAACTTTTTTGCCGTCTGTATCATACGAACACTTTGTCGTGAAAAATCCAACGTCTTTGCCTGGCCAAACCAGTTCACAGAAATCGAAAACAGTACAGGTAGTTTTTTCACCCGGCTATTATTACACCTTTGTCACACCAACCCATCTGTATGCTTCCGCAGGCGTTAGTCCCGGCATAGGCTTTAGCCGGACAAAACTTTTGAAACGTGAATCATCCGGTGATGCGGGAACCATATACAAGCGGACGGTCTACCAGCTGGAAAGTGTCTTAACTTTTGGGTATGATTCGCGCCGCTTTTTCACAGGCATACAGATCACGACCGGCGCTTATGGCCACAGCCAGTCCAATAGTGATTATGCGATTCTTCCACAAAGAAGCTCAGGCTCTTTGTTCATTGGCTACCGCTTCAATGCTCCAAAAAAACTGACAGCCGCTATGGACAAAGCAGAAAAGCTTGCCGCCCGCAAGTTGCAGGAGTTAAAAGAAAAGGTGCAGCAATAACCCCAGTTATCCTGAGGACGTTTCTTAGCCTATATAGGTGTTCCGGTTTTCAGCCGGCGCGGGTGTTCCTTCTCTTGTTAATAGATCTCTTAGAAACCCACCAATCAATAAATACTATGCTTGGCAATGGCCCATGCTGCCCTTAGATTTATAACCTTCAAATTAAGTTCTGCTGCTGTCCTGAGTTTTGCAACTCATATCATTTAAACCGAGCATTTTATTTTTGTCTCGGAATTACTTTGTGATTACAACGCCGGAAGCGAATCCTTCGCGAAACAAAACCTTGTGCAAAAGACAATCCGGAATTATTGGGTTTAAGAATATCCTGCTAATCCTTTTATTTTTTTACCTGCGTTTCCATAAAAAGATAGCGGTCGCGATGCTGATCGGGTTTTGCTTTTGTTTGTACGTCTATATGCATTACTTCAACAGGTTTGCTGTTATCAACAGCGGGCCACACCGGTACGCCCAATCCATTCGGATTGCCTGTTTTTATAAAGTTGGCAAAAAAGCTTTCCATGATAGTGGAAACTTCGTAATCCTGAGGCTGCCAATCGTAAACCCTGTTTGTAGGAAGGTTGCCCAACGCATATTCAATTTCTGCTGAATGAACTGCTCCTGTTGCCGCCGGTGCGGGAGGTCCTTTTGCACCGGTAGTATCTTTTGATACTCCACCAGCAAGATTGGCAACAGCATTACCCATCTCTGACCTCATTTCAGGACGCGGTCGTGAAAACCAATAACGATATACCGGTTTAACGCCTGTTTTACTTTGAATATCACTCCACTTCCATGTGCTGAACGCAATAAACCGGTCACTGGCAAGAGCGGTGGCGGCCTCGGTTACATCAGAATCATTATTGGCATGATATACTTTTAAAACTCCTGGTGACTGATCTTTATATAATTTTTGTACTGCTTTAGTATAATTTTCAACAGTGGGCGCTTCATTGCCTAAGATCATGCGATAATTCATTTCAGCTGAATTCCATCCCACAAGCAAAGGAACATGAGCCTGTTGCCCTTTTTCAAAGATTTCAAGCGGAGATACCGGGAAGAAATAACCATCCACATCTACCGGAAAGCTTCCATAACCCAAGTTCTTAGTCGCATTCAGCAATTCTTCTGCCGGCATGGCTCGAAGGTCTGACAAGGAGTTTTTGTTAATACTATGGGCGAATTTAGTTCCTGCTTTTTCAGCATCTGTTAAGGTTGCGATCGGTGAGAAGCCCAGCAACGATCCACTTTCACCGATCGCGCCTGCAATAATATTTCGTGACAAAGGAGAAGCCATTTGTGCGCTGACCGAAAATGATCCTGCTGATTCACCGGCTATGGTTATTTTTTTAGGATCACCACCAAATGCCTTAATATTTTGTTGAACCCATTTCAATGCGGCGGCCTGATCAAGTAATCCATAATTGCCGGATGCGTGATGAGCCGATTCTTTGGTAAGACCGGGATAGGAAAAAAATCCAAATACTCCCAATCTGTAATTAACGGTGATGGCAACAATGCCACGGCGGGCCATGCTTTCACCATCATACCTGGGTTCTGATCCATCACCGGCAATATAACCACCGCCATAAAAATATACCATTACAGGAAGTTTATCTTTAAATGTTTTTGATGGCGTCCATACATTAAGGTAAAGGCAGTCTTCACTCATTCCATGAGATCGGAAATTCATATCTCCAAATACGTTCAGTTGCATAGCACGGGGACCAAACTGATCTGCCATGCGAATGCCATTCCAGTTCTTTACAGGTTGTGGTTCTCTCCAGCGCAGGTCACCAATAGGTGCCGCTGCAAAAGGGACGCCTTTGAATTCAGCAATTCCTGAAACATTTATCCCTTCAAGTGTCCCGTTTAATGTTTTTACAACAGGGGCATTGTTGCCACCGGACTGGGCAAATAGAGCCGGACTTATTAGCGTTAGAAAGAATAAAGAGATAAATAATTTTTTCATTAGGAATATATGTGAATTAAGAGATCGGATAAGCAATAATTGAATAAAAATAATGAAAAGCTGATTCTAAAAATCAAATACTGAAATAAAGCTTATAAGGATCGTCAACAGAAAAGTCAAAAAAGCTTCAGTTGCAGTAGCTTCGTTTTGAATGGGATGGAAAAAAAATGCTACATGAGTTAGTTGTCAATTGTGCAAGGTTTTGGTTCATTCAATTTATTTCACCTGATGCGGTACACCCGTCCACACTTTTTATAATTTCTAATGATGATATCAGGTTTAAATTTCTTTACAATTTTTGAGAGGTATTCATACCAATAACTGTTGCACTGTTTCAATCGGCTCATAATAAATTTTATTACATCTACTGCGCATCTTTCACACAACGGAATCCAACTGTGGCATTTCTTTCAAAACCTTCCGATACCCTGAGCAGGTACTGCTTGTAGGTCAATGGACACGGGCCACCCTGCACATACCACCAGCTGGAAGAAGGATTAAAGAAGCTGCCTCCTTTGATTATAATATAACGGTAACTGCCATTCTGGTAAACGTCATTGGTCAATTGCCATACACAGCCCACCAGGTCCTGCAGTCCATAAGGATTGGCACCCTTCCTGTACTTTCCAACAGGATAAGGTTTGCCATCTCCGAGGTTACAGTATGTTGAATCTATACCTTCCGGTTTTTTCACGGTAAGGGTACTTGTGATCTCCTGTGTGGACCATTTGACGGGTTTGTTTTGCTTCCACGGCCATTGATTGAGATGAGGTGTCTGTGCTGCATACTGCCATTCTATTTCAGACGGGAGTCGCTTTCCTGCCCACTTTGCATAGGCCTTCGCGTCTTCATAGGAAACGTACACAACAGGAAAATCTCCTTCTCCTTTTTTATAAGTTCCATTTTCCCAGTTCTTTAAAAAGTTGGCCGTATCCTGGGGTTGATAATGACTGGCATCGATGAAATCTTTAAACTGGCGGTTGGTTACGGGAAACTTATCCATGTATAAAGAAGTCATTTTGTAGGTGCTATCCTCATTATAATCCGGGTAAGGAATAAAATCATCTCCATGTGTGGTCTGAAATTTAAATTTACCATCGGGAATATGAACCATTCCTTTAGGGGTTTTATGGACAGCTTCAGTAACGCCCGGCTTACTGATCAGGCGTGGAGTGCCTGGTTTTATTTCAAAAACCCTTTCATCAATTATCTCTTTATCATTAAACAACTGGACGACGAATTTGCCCTCATACCTTCCAAAGAGATCGGTAAGAGCCACGGAGTGATTTCCGGGTTTCAATATCACCGGTTTTTTACTATAGGAAGGAGTTCCCTTCCATATCCTGATTTCTGTTCCTTTATCAGTATTTAGGGTCAAAATGTCGCCGTTAAGACGCGCATGTAATAGCTCAGGAAAACGGGTAATGACATCTACTGCACCTTCATTATTGGTACCGAGCCAGGAGGCATTAAAGGCATTGGTATGAGCTCTTACCAGGTAATGGTCGTCCCTTTTGACAGGCTGTATTTCTTCATTGTGCCAGGTGTCAACGAAGTGGGTACCGTCTTTTGGCTGCACATCAAATAATAATCCGTCATAGCCACCGGGGAGAATGCTGTAAAGAGTATAAACTGTTTTTACCGCCGAAGGCCATTCGTTCACCCAGATACTATCAGACGTAGTTGGGATCAGCGGTATATAAGCTTTGTTGGTAAAATTATCACTGCTTTCACGAAGTATCCTGCTGGTTCTGCCAAGATACCGGTATTCATCGTCAATGTTAGAAGGAATACCAGGGCCAAACATATTGATCTCTGTTCCGTAACCATTAAACAGGGATAGTGAAAACTCACGACGTATGGGCTCTTTGTACACTTCAGCAACCCGGAATATAGCAAATTCAGGTTTTATGAATTTATTCAGATTGAGCATCGGTGGATAATAGATTGCATTATGAACCCTTCCGGCAACTACCCCCTGCATATCACGGGGAACAGCCATACCTTCAGGATACATGATAACCCCACTCCTTACGCTATCGGCTGCAGCCTGTAAATCGTGGCTCGAAGCTCCCTGTGTGTCCAAAACAGCTCCATCAGAATTCGTCTCACGAATAATGTCTGCAAGCCCTGACAGATGACCTTCACCACGTGTACTTTCATCCCATGGATTGTAACAAATAAACAAATTGGTGTTCAGCTGATGACAGCTATCGACAAGTTTGCGAATGGCAGCCAGGCCTCCGGGAAGATCCCTGAAAAGATCAAACTGGTTTCGTTGGTCAATACCAAGTGAAGGCCAGGTAGGCCAAATGCCCAATACATCATCCCCTCCATAAAGTGATTGGCCTTTCTTTAAAAAATCAACCACATGATACTTGTGATCCTTATCATCATAAAACTGGCGATCCCAGGACATCAACAGATGGATCACATACGATTTCCTGATCCATTGAAGGTCTTTACGCTGGTACAAACTGTCATTAAAATTTTTTACATCGTATAGAAATCTTTGTTGAAAAAGTTTCCTAAGCCCCGCCTGCCATCTACCGGTATAAAGATCTGCATACAGATCATAAGAGACGGTGCCTCCCGGGTAAAGAATTGTTTCAAAGCGCCTTCTGGAGCCTTTGCTGAAGTCTTTTGATTTTCTTCTTACCAAAGCACAAAGAGATAAAGAATCTTTTATTGGTGATTCCGAAAAACCCAATTCCCATGCATTATCGGGAACAATAACGTTTACCGGCTGGCGACCAGGTAAAAACAAATGAGTGCGTGAAATCGGGTTATCACCCTTCCCCGTAATGTATACCGCCTTGGGGTTGCGGCCAAGGGGAACCACATTAGCAAGGGTAAGGGTATCGGCAGAAATATTTTTAAAGGTTATTGTACCGCGTGTACCAGGGGTAAAATCAGCATCTGCAACAAAACTCACTGCCAGCTTTTTATTCCAGGCGGCAGCATCATTACTGCTGCTTTTTTTGTCGTTCAACTCAAAATCCACCAGCGGCGTCTTGTCAAGGGAATAAGTTCTTCCGTTAGCGTCTTGAATCCCGGTTACGGACAACTGCCGGAGGGTAAGGCTCTTTAAGCCACCTTGCTGTGCCGAACTATTTAACGGGTAAAGGAAATTGATTCCTGTGATTACAATCAACAATAAAATCCTGCTCATTTATGTTTTTTTAGAGGTTTATTTTTTTTAAGGTCCATCATCATGCGGTTAACGATACCCGCCCAAATATAGGTGCGGTGATATCCGCCCCAGGTACTGTCCGGATCATAGAATTCCCATAGTTCATGATTGGACTTCAGGACGGCTTTCATATTGCTACTCACCTTATGAACCAGTTCCCGGGCCACTTTATGGTAGCCGTAATCCAGCAAACCGCGTTCAATCAGGTAATCCCACTGGATCCACACAGGGCCGTTCCAATATCCGCGGGGATTATAGTATGGGTCCGCTGCGGATAATGAAGGCACTCCATAACGGCGCCAGAAGGAGGCGGTGTCTGTCAGATGCTTCACCAGGTACCGTGCCTGCTTCCTGTTGGCAATCCCGGCCCACAAAGGCAGAAAGCCAATAATCTCATCTCTTTTCAGGTCGTCCTTTTTTTTGTAAGTGAAGGTATGTGTACGTTTAGCGACATTATAATAAAAGTGGTTCGCAGGATCCCAGAAGGTTTTATTGATCAGCTCTGATCTCTTCATGTAATCTTTTTTCCATTGGAGCGCTTCAGCTTTCAAATGTAACACTGAAGCCATTTTTTCCAGCGATTTTGCTTCCATTACCAGCATACAATTCAGGTCAAGCGATTCAAATTCAGAAGGGTATCCTACCTGGTCCCATACAGCCACAAGGCCATCCCGAACCGATTCCAGAACCGCCTCTCCACCCCATTCACAAAGGCCGTCATGATCGGTATCCCTGTTGCTGGTATAAAAGTTATAAAAACGTTTGGAAGACTGGTACATTTCCCGGATGAAGGCTGTATCATGAGTAATTTTAAACACTTCCCAATTAAGCCAGGCATACCACGGCGCTGATGAGGTAAGCTGTCCTTTTTCCTCAATTACCTCATCGAGGTAAGGGCCTGTACGGTAATTGATATAACCATCAGGATGCTGTCTTTCTGCAAAAACCCGTTGGGAATTCATGGCACTCTGAGGATCTATGAAAGCATAGGCAAGCATGGAAATACTTTCATGAAATACCTGTCCCCCATGTCCCCAGCCCCAATGAGGTTCACGTGA
>JBQCFI010000089.1:0-4003 GCA_051959325.1 Ginsengibacter sp.
CAGGACGATTTTCATTTTCACGGTAATAATCCATTTCTACAAAATCAAAATAATCATCTTTCGGGAAAAGCTGTTTACCCAAAGTCGCATATTTAACCATGTTGGCGGAATCTTTAGCTTCTTTATAATCAAGAGTAAGCCACTGGTAAGGCAATTCAAAGGCAGGATCCGCGGAATCTGCCGCATTGTGCAATCCTTTGATATGGGCATCAGCGATTTCTTTAAAATATTTACGGGCCATGTTATCATTCTTTGCATTCAAAGCGGCCTTTGCAATATTTAATACCAGTGTTGTGTCAACAGCCCCAATTTTGGCCCAGCCTTTTTCCCTGATATATTGACCCACATTATCAGCTTTAATAAAGAGATTCATTGCTTTGGCAAAACCGGCAGTATCAGATTTTCCTGCAGCCTCATTAAAGGCATTAGCAGCTTCCTGATAATACCCGGCATAAATAGCAAAAATCGGTTGATAATTATCTTTAACAACCAATAAAGTCATCTTCGGATTCGTAGAATCTGCAATTGCTTTTTTGAATGCATCAAAAGCTTCTGCATAAGGATCGCCTGTAAACATGCTTTTATAAGCAGAACTATCAGCCATTGTTGAATAAACTTTACTCTTCAAATAAAGAGCTTCTGAATTATTCGGATCTTTTGCCAAAATCCCGTCAATTTCAGTTTTCGCTTTCTCCCACTTCTTGTCATTTACATAAGAAGTTGCTTTTTTGATATCTTGTCCAAAAGTGCTTCCAACAAGAAAGGTAAACAGAACCGGTAAAAGTATTCTTTTCATGTGTTTATTGTTTATTGATTATCAAGTTCATTGTCTAATTCATTTGAAATTTCACTATCAGTATCATTCTCACCCTTGTTTTCTAATGATTCTTCTGTTTTCTCGTCGTTTCCAACCGGTAAGATGGCATCATTTTCTACCTCTTGTTCAGTCACAATCTGAGTTTCACCACTCATCTCTTCAATTTCAGTATCGTTCAAATTAGTAATCGCTGCAATTTCATCTCCTTCATCTAATTTAATAAGCTTCACACCTTGTGTTGCTCTTCCCGCTTCACGTATAGACGCAATTGATGTGCGAATAGTTACACCGGATTTACAAGTAATCATCAAATCCTGCGTTTCATTAACATTTAATAACCCTATTAATTCACCTGTTTTTTCTGTAACATTTATAGTTTTTACGCCTTTGCCTCCTCTGTTGGTAATTCTGTATTCTTCAACAGCAGTTCTCTTCCCATATCCTTTTGCGCTCACAACTAATATACTAACCTGAGGATCATTAACATTTACACAAATCATACCAACTACTTCATCAGTTTGCGTGTCAACAGAGATTCCAAAAACCCCTATCGCTCCTCTCCCTGTGGGCCTTACTTTTTCTTCCGGAAAACGGATCGCACGACCGCTTTTCACCGCCATCATGATTTCCTGGTTTCCATCAGTAAGACAAGCATCTAACAATTGATCCCCTTCATTGACCGTAATTGCATTAATACCATTTTGCCTTGGCCTGGAAAAATCAGCAACTTTTGTTTTCTTAATAATTCCTTTCCGGGTACAAAGTACGATATAATGGTTATTTATATATTCCTCATCCTGAAGATTTTTTATAGTAATAATTGTTCTGATGGCATCGTCTGAAGGAATCTGAATTAAGTTTTGAATTGCACGGCCTTTGCTTTGCTTATCACCTTCGGTAATTTCATAAACTTTCAGCCAGAAACATCTTCCTTTTTCTGTAAAAAACAATAAGGTATGATGTGTTGAAGCAACAAATAATTTATCAATATAATCTTCTTCTCTCGTCCTACTTCCCCTGGCACCACGGCCGCCACGTCTTTGCTGCCGATATTCTGTAGCCGAGGTTCTTTTAATATAACCCAAATGTGAAATTGTAACCACCACATCTTCTTCTTCTATCAAATCTTCCATACTGATTTCGTCCGCCAGATAAGTGATCTCTGTTTTGCGGGCATCGCCAAATTTGTCTTTGATTTCTGTTAATTCGTCTTTAATGATTTGAAACCTTTTACTTTCATCAGCGAGAATATCTTTCAGTTTTTCTATCAATCTCATTACTTCTGCATGTTCTTCACGAATCTTTTCCCTCTCCATTCCGGTAAGCCGTTGCAATCTTAATTCCAACACGGCTTTTGCCTGAATTTCACTCATGCCAAAATCCGCCATCAACCCGTCTTTTGCAATATCGGGAGTAGATGAAGCACGGATGAGTTTGATTACTTCATCCAAATGATCCAACGCGATCAGAAATCCTTCTAAAATATGTGCCCTTTCCTCTGCTTTCTTTAATTCGAATTTGGTTCTTCTGATAATTATTTCGTGACGGAAATCGACAAATTCACGGATAAGATCTTTGATATTCAAAACATGTGGCCTGCCTTTTACCAAAGCCACATTATTGATCCCAAAAGAAGTTTGCAGTTCTGTATGCTTATACAAATGATTGATCACCACTTGTGAAATAGCGTCTTTTTTCAAATCAACAACAATCCTCGTACCTTCTTTATTATTACTTTCATTATTTACATCTGAAACGCCGTCGATCACTTTATCATTGATCAGATGCCCGATCTTTTCGGTCAGTGCATCACGGTTTACCTGGTAAGGAACTTCTGTAATAATAATCTTTTCCTTACCTGTTTTTGAAGTTTCCACGGTTACTTTTCCACGCAAAACCAGTCTTCCACGTCCTGAATGCATTGCCTGTTTCACACCATCATAGCCATAGATGATTCCGCCGGTGGGGAAATCCGGCGCTTTTACTATTTTAATCAAATCATCGATTGTAATTTCACGATTATCTATAAACGCGATACATCCATCAACTACTTCAGATAAATTGTGTGGAAGCATATTGGTGGCCATACCTACTGCAATACCACTTGCGCCGTTTAAAAGCAATTGTGGAATTCGTGTCGGCAATACGCTTGGTTCATTGGTGCTGTCGTCGTAATTTAATTGCCAGTCAATGGTATCTTTTTCAATATCATCCAACATCGTTTCCGCAATACGCTCCAATCTTACTTCCGTATAACGCATCGCTGCCGGAAAATCGCCATCCTGGCTTCCAAAGTTTCCCTGTCCGTCGACCAAAGTATAACGCATGCTCCAATCCTGTGCCATCCTCACCAGGGTTCCATAAATAGATGAATCTCCGTGCGGATGGTATTTACCCATAACATCACCGACGATACGCGCTGATTTTTTATATGGTTTGTTATACGTATTTCCCATTTCGTACATGCCGTATAAAATGCGGCGATGCACAGGTTTGAGACCATCGCGGGCATCTGGTAAAGCCCGGCCAACAATTACGCTCATTGAATAATCAATGTATGCGGATTTCATCTGTTCTTCAATATTTACGGGAATAATTCTTCCCCTGGGCTGGCCGTTTTCCGGCAATTCTTCTCCTATTTTTTCCATAATTTTTTAGTATTTGCAAATATACTTTTTAAAGTGCGTTTTTCCCTAAAAAAGCACATTTTTAAACAGATATTTTTCACCATTTTTTGCACGGGAAACAGGCTAAATTGTCACAATCTTTTGATGAACAATTATCATCAAAAATTGACTTTCCTTGGTACCCTGAGTAAATTCTTAATCAGCAACAGTAAACCAAGAAATATCATCTTTTTATAATTACCTTCATCTTTTTCAATTTTATCTTATTCTATATCTGATTTGTTTATAAGTTTAAATTCATTGCTTTATGAAATCATTTTTATGTCTCCTCTCCTTATTTTTTGCAATAAATATGGAAGCGCAAACCATTATTCAGCGTGATCCAGAAATTGCTGAAATGGTTTCTGATGTTTCACCTGATTCTTTGCAATCTTACATAAATACGCTTGTTGCTTTTGGAACAAGAAATACGCTGAGTACACAGACAGATGCAAAAAGAGGAATCGGCGCGGCCAGAAACTGGGTCTTGAAAAAGTTTAATGAATTTGCAAAGGGGTCC
>JBQCFI010000090.1:0-3507 GCA_051959325.1 Ginsengibacter sp.
GCCTGTTTATTGCTTAGATGTCCTAAACCTCCGCGTATTCTTTTTTTCAGATGAAAAGGATAATTGCCTTTTTCCAGCATTTCTTCATCATAATTTGCTTCCAGGAAAGCAGCGTGACATTGTTTAAAATAATGTATTAAATGATCGCATGGAACACCAATGTGTGTGAAAACGCCTATACAAATATGATTCCCTGAAACAATAAAACTGTAAGGGTCGCTTGCGTCATGAAATTTTGGAAAAGGTATGATGGACAATTGCCCGATTGATACCGGTTCATGGGGAATAAAACTGTTTAATAAATGTTCCTCAAAATTTAATCCTCCGCGGCGCATCGTTAGTGGCGTGATATAAACAGGAAGCTGATATTTTTTCACCAAAACCGGCAATCCTTTAATATGATCAGAATGCTCGTGAGAGACAAAAACCGCTTTTACTTTTTCGATAAATAATCCCAGCCGTTTCATTCTCTTTTCAATTTCCCTGCAGGAAATGCCGGCGTCGATCAATACCGCTTCGGTATCGTTTCCCACATAATAACAGTTTCCGTTGCTACCGGAGTTTAAAGAAGTAATGAATAAAGACATTTGCACAAAGGAAAGAATTTTGCGGAATAATGAAATATTTTTTCATTCTGATTTTTCGCTTATTGATTATTAAAAAATTTTGCTGACTTTTAATTTAAAAAACTGTTTATGAAATTTGTTTCTCTTGATCATTTAGCAGAAAAAACATTCTCTACATTTAAAAGATTTCCATTAGCAATTGTTTCAGCATTTATCGGCTCATTATTTTTCATAAAAGCGGTTCATTTATCTGGAAAAGCAAATACAACTCATTATTATTGGAATATTGTAATGACAAGCTACGTTGGCATGCTGTTATTTATCTCTTTAAAAGTTCTTACTGAACAAAAAAAACTTGCAAAAAAATCAGATTTTCTTTTATCGCTCTTTGGTATTACATTGCTGATAGGCTATTACTTTTCACTACCTGTAGAATTTATGACGATAAGTTTTACACGCTTTTGTTTGTTCGCTCTTATTTTACATCTAACCATTGCCTTTATCCCTTATTTGGAAAATGAGATGATAAATGGTTTTTGGCAGTATAATAAAATTATCTTTTTAAGAATTGTTCTTTCAGTATTATACACAATAGTTCTTTATCTGGGGCTGGTTTTGGCACTTTTAGCTTTGGAAAAATTATTCAATATTGACATAAACAGTGATACCTATTTTGATTTATGGATATGGCTTGCGGGCGTTTTTAATACGTGGTTTTTTTTAAGTGGATTTCCCCGAAAATTTAATGAGCTTGATTTTTACACCGATTATCCAAAAGGGTTAAAAATTTTTACCCAATACATTCTTCTCCCATTGGTAACGATCTATCTGGTCATTTTGTATGCTTATATGTTCAAGATTATTTTTGCCGCCCAATGGCCGGTTGGGTGGGTTTCATATCTGGTTATTGGATTTTCAACAGGTGGAATTCTGTCCTTACTTCTTATATATCCTATTAGAAATCATGAAAATAATAAATGGATTTTAATGTTTTCCCGCTTCTTTTATTTTGCTTTATTTCCATTAATCCTGTTATTATTTTTTGCAGTAAAGAGAAGAATCAGTGATTATGGTGTTACCGAGCAGCGATATTTTATTTTGGTATTGGCACTGTGGCTGTTATTCATTTCCTGTTACTTTCTTGTTTCAAAGGCGAAGAATATTAAAGTTATTCCAATTTCACTTTGTCTTTTGGCATTGGCTTCTTCTTTTGGCCCGTGGGGCGCCTTCGCTGTTTCACTTTCGAGCCAAAAACAGCAATTGGAAGCTCTGCTCAATAAATATTCAATATTGGCAAATGGCAAAGTTATTCCTGCAAAAGATTCGATTCCTTTTAATGATCATAAAAAGATAAGTTCCGCGATTAATTATTTAATCGACGTTCACGGCTATAAAACTTTGCAGCCATATTTTAGTCAAAACCTGGATTCAGCTTTAGAAAAAGAAGACAATTATCAGTATACGAATAAAATTCATGCTATGATCAATCTTACATTTATACCGGATTACCAGACGCAAGAGGATGAAAGTAAGGAGTTTTATGTCAATTTTTATTCTAACTCACATAATATTCTAAATATCGAAGGATATAATTATTTTATCGACGACTTCAACATAAACGAATATGCGAAAGGGAATACAATATGCAGCAGTTATGTTTTAGGGGACAATAATATTTCTTTTTGTTTTGATTTTCAGAAGAAACAATTATTAGTTTATAACGAAAGTAAAAGAGATTCCATCCTCAAATTTGACATTGGCGTTCTTACCAATTCATTAGAAAAAGGATATTTAAATTATAGTTCCATTCCTGCAGATTCAATGACTTTAAGTGCTGAAAATTCAGTTTTAAAAGTAAAAATCATTTTTAATAATATCCATTATTATAAGAGGAGGAACGAAAATGAACGAATTGGGATGAGTGGCGGCATTTTTGTAAGGGAAGAGTAATTTTGATAAAAAAAAATAGAAATCAAATGAGCCTTTTATTAAACAGAAACACTTTTGGCAACGCCGCTAATAAAGGAAATGTTTTTTCAAAAGAAAAAGCCAATCAATTACTGAACGATTGGGTAAAAAACGGCAAATTAAAACTACACATGAAACAGGTGGCACACCTGATGAAAAGCTGGGCTGCAGAAAAAGAACATCTAAATGAAGCAGATCAATGGCGTTGGGAAATGGCGGGTTTGCTGCATGATGCAGACTGGGATCAATGGCCGGAAACGCATTGCAAAAAAATTATTGAAGAGCTGGAATCGAGAAATATTGATCCGGAAATTATTCGTGCAGTCGCTTCTCACGGACCAAACCATTTTGGTGTAGAACCTGAAACAAAAATCGATAAAATGCTTTATGCCTTTGATGAATTATCCGGTTTAATTCATGCGTATTCACTGATGCGTCCGACGGGTTACGAAGGAATGGAACTAAAAGGGGTAAAGAAAAGATTGAAAGAAAAATATTTTGCCGCCAATGTTTCAAGGGAAGAAATTCAGGATGCGAGCGATCGCGCCGGAGTCGCACTCGACGATTTGATTCAATTTATCATTAAGCATCAAAAAGATGCTAAAATGTAGAGAACCCCGTCAGCTTATTCGATTTCACTTAACGCATTGACGATAGAGTTGTGGTACATTACTCATACTCCATTCATACTTTATCTATGCCTTATCTATGCTTTAGCAGCGAAGGATGAATGCATTATCTATACATTATACATTCCTCATCCATGCTTTTGCAATCAATAAAGGCCATTCTATCCGTAAAAAAAGATAAACGTTTAAAAGATTTGAAGAGTTTAATGAAGTGAGCGGATATGTCAATTATTTCACTGCCTGCATCGTTACCAGTCGTCTGTAAAATCCATCCAGCGCCATCAAAGTCATGTGCGTGCCGCGCTCCACGATTTTTCCTTTTTGCAAAACAATGATTTCATCGG
>JBQCFI010000091.1:0-2165 GCA_051959325.1 Ginsengibacter sp.
GAAGATGCAAAGATGGGATATAAAATCATTAAGGTTGTTACCGGAAAATATTTACTTCCGGATACTACGTTTTTGTTTTATCGATCAATAAGTCAATTTCCCAGCGGGGTCTCTCGCGAAGAAATCATGTCTCAACCCCGAATCTCTCATCAAGGACTCGACGTATTGAAAGTGTATTTTTATTTTACGTCCCTTGCAGGAGACCCCGCTGAGATTAAGATTTTTTATTTAAGAAAAAACCCAATGCCGTTTCGTTCACTGCAACGAACTAATGATCGATCCATTGGCTTTTGCCGGGCGCTAGCCCGGAAAAACGCGCGGAGCGATCGGGTTTTCCTTGAACTTTTTGGTTACTTTTTCTTTCAAGAGAAAAAGTGACACGTAAATTTTGTGTCGCAAGAGAATCACTGATCGCAGACTCGGCATATGGAAAGTGTATTTTTATTTTACGCCGGGTCCCTTGCAGGAGACCCGGCTGAGATTAAGATTTTAATTCATCATCTACCATTTATCCAATCCAAGTAGTTTTTTCCCGAGGGGAGACAAAACTGCGGTTGTATATTTTGTTTCTTCCCAATGGCGCGGATCTCCCGGGAAAGCGTATCCCTCAGGCGCAATCCTGTTTCTCCATGAATTAATTCTCCACTCGCGCAAAGCTTCGTTATCTTCTTCTGCCGGTATCATGGAAATGTATTGGGCAATGCGAACTTTATCCTTGCTGTTGTTCGCCCGGATTCCGTGTGGTTGCGAGCTGTTGAAGATCAACAGATCACCCGCTTCCATTTTAATTTTTTCAGGAGTAAAGCCGGTTGTATCCGGTTTGAAATGATCCCTGTCTTCAGGTTGTGTAAGTTTCCAGGTATCGTAAGTCCTGAATAATTCAGGTATGCATTGAAAACCGCCCATTTCTTCATCCACCTGATCAGCCAAAGCCAACACGCCCTGCACATTCTGCGGTTTTGTTTCGGGGTCATAATCCCAATGAATGAAAGCTTTGTATTCAAACCCGGGACGCAATGGAAAATTCAAATTAGCCCGGTCAATGGTACACCACAATTTTTCAGTTCCCCAGATATCTGCAAAAGCAGCATGGATCTTTGGCGCCTGCCTGTTGTCCCACAGCGTTTGATGATTATACACTTCTACCATACCGGTGTTGGTCAATTCTTTCATTTGCATTTCAGCCCGCGGCGCAGTGTACCATGTTTCCGGATCATTGGGATCTTTCTCCTCGAATTCCCAAAGGAAATCAGCGGTTCTTTTTACCTGTTCTTTGGGCACCGCATTTTTAATAATCACATAGCCATTGTACTTCCAGAATTTCCAGTCTTCTTCAGAAAGAACCCTTAACTTTTCTCCGTTGCTCCCGTCACTCAATTTGATTTTACTGCTCGTACCAGTAGAAGGGTTTCCGGGTTTTTCTTTGTGCTCATTGTTTGGAACCATAGTGGCCGCCATTGTTTGTTGTTTCATACCTGACGTTTTAGATGTGATAGAAGAGGTAAAATTCATTTTTATTTTACATGAAATCAACATCCTGGATGACCTTCTTTTGCTCTGTATTGACATATTTTGTAGTAAATTTAATTAGCTAATTCAAATTTCAGAGTATGAAAATCCAAAAAGAAGTGGTGGTGCCCAATCCGGGCCAATCGTTTAAAGTTTTTAATCCGAGCTTAAGAAAGCATTTTTTTTGGCACTACCATCCCGAGTTTGAATTGGTGTATGTGGAAGCAATAACGGGCATCAGGCATGTGGGACAGCATATATCCAATTATATGGAAAGTGATTTGATTTTGATAGGCGCCAACATTCCGCACTTGAATTTTGATTATGAATTGAAAACGGAATACAGGCAAATTGTTATCCAGTTTAAAGAGCATTTCCTGGGCGAAGCTTTCAAAGAAGCTCCGGAACTAAACGACATCCGGGCACTTTTTAAAAAGGCGCATCTTGGTCTTTCCTTTACAGGTCATACAAAAACTATTGTCGCAGAAAAACTAAAGGCTTTGCAAGGCATGGAGAAATTTAAGCAGCTTTTATGCTTACTTGAAATCTTCCAGATCCTGGCTTTATCTGATGAAGTAATTGAGTTGAATGACCGCGATACCAGTGTCAGCTTGTTTTTGAATGATAAAATAAGAATGGGCGCTATCTACGAATAC
>JBQCFI010000092.1:0-2981 GCA_051959325.1 Ginsengibacter sp.
GGCGCAAACGTTCTGACAAAAGGTACAAACCTGGCGATAATAATTGCACCGCCGCCATTTCTTTCATAAAAATCATGCGCCTGCATCAAATGCTTCTTTTTGAAGAAAAAAGAGTCTTTTCGCTCATATAAAAAAGGGCCGCTTTTTCTGCCAAACCAGTAGCCAACAAAATTTCCTATTACACCGGCTATCGTAATCAACAGCCAGAGAATACTTAAATCAAGCCATTCATTGTGTGAGGGAAACAAGGCAGCAGTTACAATCTGATCGCTGTAAATGCCCGTCACAAAAAGTAAAGCATCTCCGGGTAAGAAAAAACCCGCAAATAAACCTGTTTCAGCAAAAACAATAAAAATGATCATCCACAAACCACCATGTTCGATATAAAACTGCGGATTTAATAAATCTTTTATGGTGATTCCGAGAATGTACAACAAGTCCACTTACGATAATTTTTATGAGTAATTTTTGAAATCCTGAAGGGATAAATTCTGATAAAGAAACAACAAAAATTCTTAACAAAAATGGAAATCATTTATTCCGGTACAAAAGCAAGTGCTTTTTGCTGGTCGAATTCTCCCTCCCACTTTGCAATTACGCAACTGGCTAAAGTATTTCCAATCACGTTTACAGAAGTGCGCGCCATATCCATTAGTTCATCAATTCCAAGAATCGCCATAACGGGCCACAAAGGCAATCCGAATGAAGAAACCGTTCCCAGTAAAATAACCAAAGACGCACGAGGAACGCCGGCCACGCCTTTACTGGTAAGCATTAACGTAAGCCCCATGATCAGTTGGGTGGTAAATGGCATATGCATGCCGGCCGCCTGCGCTACAAATACACTTGCCAGTGACAGATATAAAGTAGTTCCATCAAGGTTAAACGTATATCCCGTTGGCAATACAAACGATACAATTTTTCTCGGCACTCCAAATTTTTCCATGTTTTCCATGGCTATCGGCAATGCAGATTCCGAGCTGGTAGTGGCAAAAGCAATGGCAACCGGCTCGGAAACAGCTTTGATAAATTGTCTGATCGGAATCCCGAGAAAATAGGCAATGGACATCAATACCACCCCAACAAATACAAGCAAAGAAGCATATAAGGTCAGCAACAATTTTACCAGTGAAAAGAGAATATCAAGACCTAAATGACCGACCGTAACTGCAATCGCTGCACCCACTCCAAACGGTGCAAAATGCATGATGATATTGGTAAATTTGAACATCGTTTCTGCAAGACTTTCTGAAAAATTCAACATCGGCTTCCGTTTTTCTTCTTTTACCATCGCCAATCCGATCCCAAAGATGACACTGAAAACCACAATCGGCAAAACGTCGCCGTTGTACATCGATTTAATAATATTTTCAGGGAAAATATGCAGCAAAACATCCTGCCATGTTTGCGGGACTGAAGGCGGCAGTTCTTCATGAAAACCTGGAGGAATATGGATTCCAACACCGGCATGAGAAATATTGATGGCAACAAGCCCAATGATCAATGCGATGGTTGTTACTACTTCAAAATACACAATGGATTTCCATCCCATTCTGCCCACTTGTTTCAGATCTGAATGCCCGGCAATGCCGACAACCAGGGTTGAAAAAAGAATCGGCGCAATGATAGTTTTTACCAGCCGCAGAAATATCTGGCTCAGTACTTTTAAATCTTTTGCCACTTCCGGAAAATCCACGCCAATCTCCACTCCAATGGCCATACTCACGAGTATCCAGGTCGTAAGGGTGCGTTTATAAAGAGCGAAAAGAATCAATGAACCAATAAAAATCCATCTTAATATTCTTAAAAATACGGGAGAAAGACTATTGAAATTATACACGTCAATGAGGTGAAAAATCACGGCAATTGTAAGTGTAATGAAAACCAGGAGGATGCTTTTTCTTTTATTCATAAGACAGTTAAAAGATTAGCGTCAAAACTAAGAAATAGAACGTAAAGAATGTTTTATCTGGGCAACTTTGTTTTCAATAAAAATAGACGTTTTTATCAAAGGAAATTCCGTAAAAATAGACCTCACAGGTTTTAAAAATCTGTGAGGTCTTCGATCTTCTGATAAATAAAAAATGACAAACGGAATAAATGCAGCTACAAGCGATAAATGATAAAACAATAATGTGATTATATTTGCCCAATGATTGTAAATGATGCTTTAATAGAAAAACTGGCTCATCTTTCCCGCCTTGAATTTGCTGATGAAGAAAAAGAGGTCATTAAATCTGACCTGGAAAAAATGATTGGTTTCATTGATAAATTAAACGAACTGGATACAACCAACGTAGCCCCGTTATTGCACATGAGCGATAATGTAAATATATTTAGAACCGATACAGTAAAAGGAGAAATAAGCAGGAAAGATGTTTTCAAAAATGCGCCTTTACACGATGAGGAGTTTTTTAAAGTGCCAAAGGTGATAAAGAAATAAGATGAAAATGTAAAAAAATACAACTTCCAAGTCAGAACTAAAACATATGTCGTCCATCATAAAATTAGAAAATATTCAAAAAAGTTATTACCTCGGAAAGCAGGAATTAAAAGTGCTTAAAGGAATTTCTTTGGAAATATTCAAAAATGAATACGTTGCGCTCATGGGCCAGAGTGGAAGCGGAAAATCAACACTGATGAACATTCTCGGTTGCCTGGACTCTCCCACTGCCGGTAGATATATTTTGAATGGCGAAGATGTGAGTAAAATGGCGGATGATGATCTTGCAGATGTGCGTAATAAAGAGATCGGATTTGTATTTCAACAATTTAATTTATTACCCCGTTTGACCGCAGCGGAAAACGTAGCTCTTCCACTCATTTATAACGGAACTACTAAAAAAGCCAGAACTGAATTGGCGCTGGAAATGCTTGATAAAGTGGGCCTGGCAGACAGAAGCCATCACAAACCCAATGAGCTTTCCGGTGGACAAAACCAGCGTGTAGCCATTGCGCGTGCTTTGGTCAATAATCCTTCC